>CBFDUR010000325.1:0-3487 GCA_965613005.1 uncultured Ignavibacteriales bacterium | reverse complement strand
TTTCCAAAATAACGGGATGTTAATTTGTAGAGTTCTTTTTTTCATCAATTATTAATTTTAATTGAATCGTAAAGATGAATATCAGGTTCAATAAATTTATCAATCATTAATGATGAAAGAATTTTTTTGCCTTCTTTTGATTTGTTCATATTAAGCAGAATTTGTTTAATCTTTGCGATTAGTTGTTTATTTGCATTTGGCGTATAAACAAAAGGCGGTATTCCGAACGGCTTTGATTTTTTAATTATTTTTACTTGAGCAACTCTTTTAGGGTAGAATTTTTTTAAATAGTTAAAAATTAAATCATCTACAGATGCACCATCCACAATTCCCCGAGCCACCGCTTGAATAGAATAATCGTGAGCATAAGTAAAAATTATTTTTGAGAAAAACTTATCAGGCGTTTCCCCCATCTTTTTTAACAAAGTAAGTACATAATTATATCCCGTGTTCGATAACGGATCTGTAAAGGCAAATGATTTATTTCGTAATTCACTGAACTTTTTTATGGGACTATTTTTATTAACAATAATAAATGCTTGATAATAAGATTTCCCGTTTACTACAGGAATAGCTAATAATTTTATCGGGAATTCCTTTTTTGCTCTTACATAAGCCCCCGAACAGATAAATGCAAAATCCAACTCATTACTTTTTAATAAATCGTTTATTTCTTCATACGTTTTTCTTTGTTTTAATTCGATGGGCCTACCTAATTTTTTGCTTATATAACTTAGAAGATTTTGATATTGTGAGAATGTTTCTTTAGGAGAAATCATCGCAGAAATAGCTACATGTAAGGCATTTTCTTTTCCATCGATATTATTTAACGTAATATTATTTGTTTTCTTCAATTTTAATTTTACGGGTACTTGGTCACGATAATGCTGACTTTCGCTGCACCCGGCAAAAGTAAATAGCGAAATTATTAATATTAATAAAGATAACTTCTTCATCTTTCCTTTATTTTATAACGAGCAAAGATAAATTAGAAAACAAATAAATTCAATAACAATTCAACCATACAAATTTACATTTAATTTCAATACTTAGTGGGGAAAAACAAATATATTGTTGAGAATAATATACAATTAGAGTTCATAGAAAGCAGCACGAATAGTTGAAACATATATTTTTGACCTAAAAGCGCTCTGATTTACTTTTATTTTTATACTCAAATTCTCTAACTATGCTTTAACACACACCATATTCTCATTGGATGCATACCAAACACCATTCGGCACATATTTGAATTTGATATTATTCTTTATGAATACCATTAGCATCTGACGATATTGTTCGTTTTTTATTTTTCTATAATTCCTTATTTTTTTTAATGTATTTTTTTCTCTGAATTGCTGCAAATTATTATTTTTGTTTTGACTCAGTTGTATTAATATGATGAAGTTGTTATGTTTTTAAACATCTTTTGTTGAATGAATTAATACTTTTGAAAAAACTTTAACGAAAGAAAATCTAAATGAGCACTTATGTTCTAATGAAAATACTTGAATCTGCTCCAAACAGATACGACAAAGGTATCCAAATTCTTACATTTGGAAGATTAAATAAATATTATGATGATTTAATTTCTCACATAAAAAAAGGACAGAAGGTTCTTGACATTGGCTGTGGAACAGGAGCATTAACGTTAAAAGCAGCACAAATTGGGGCTAAGGTTAAAGGAATTGACGACAATTCTCAAATGCTGGAAATTGCTCAAAAGCGTGTTGCCGCCGCTAATCTTGCCCAAAATATTCAGTTAAGTGAAATGGGTGTCGGTGAACTCGAAAGCGAAGAATCTAAAAGCTATGATGCGGTAATGAGCGGTCTCTGTTTTTCCGAGATATCCGATGACGAAATAGTTTATACCTTAAATGAAGTAGAAAGAATCTTGAAACCCGGCGGCATTTTGCTGATTGCCGATGAAGTTAGCCCTAAAAATATCCTAAAAAAAATAATTAATTTGGTCATCAGAGTTCCTCTTGTAATAATAACATATTTAATTACTCAAACTACTACCAATGCGGTAAAAAATTTATTAGAAAAGATACAAGAATCGGGCATGATAATAGAGTCGGTAAAACTAAATAAATTAGAAAGCTTTATTGAATTAGTTGCAAAAACCCCAAAAGGAAAGGTGAAATGAATTTCATTAAATATATCTTCGTAAATATAATTGAAACCCTGCTTAGAGGATTTCCTTTCCCAAGCAAAACAGGCTTAATCAAAATAGGGAACCCTAACAGGAACTCACCTGTTTTTTTAACCTGTAATTTTCATTTAACCGTAGAAAGAGTAAAACATGCATTGAAAGAAATGGACGCTTATCTGCTTGTTGCCAATAGCAAAGGAATCAACGTATGGTGTTCTGCAACAGGCGGACTTTTTACAAATCATGATGTTATCTCGGTTTTGAAAACAAGTAAAATTGAAAAATTTGTTGATCATAGAGATGTGATACTTCCACAGCTTGCCGCCACAGGTATCGAATTAAAAGTGATACAAAAGAAAACCGGATGGAGAGTTATCTGGGGACCGGTGTACGCAAAAGATATTTCTCTTTTTATTAAAAATAATCTTAAAAAAACTGCTGAAATGCGAAAGGTCAAATTTCCGTTGGTACAGCGAATTGAAATGGCAACTATGTGGGCATTTCCATTTTCCATTATTGCATCTTTTATTGCGCTTCTTTTTTGGCAGAATATTATTTTGCCTATAGCGGTTCTATCGTGGATTTTACCGTTTTTAATTTTCACTTCATTCCCTTTTTATTCCAAATGGCTCAATCCAAAGAAAAAGAAAACAAGTTTTAGTAAATACACCGTCATTTTCGATTTCGGTCGTATCCCGCTAATATTATGGGCTATTTTTATACTTTTCATCGGTGTTTATGGTGGATTAACAGCCGACTTTACGTTTATTTTTATTTCCCGTTGGAGTTTTATTTCATTAATATTTATTCTATTAATAAGCATCGATTTAATGGGCAGCACCCCGGTTTACAAAAGCGGTTTGCACGAAGACCGGTTTTTAACCGTTATTCTTGATGAAACAAAATGTAAAGGTGCAGGTTTTTGCGAACAGGTTTGCCCGAGAAACTGCTATTATGTAGATAACATCAGACACATTGCAACAATTCCTCGTCCCGAACTATGTGTGCAGTGTGGTGCTTGCATCGTCCAATGCCCTTTTGATGCTTTGTCTTTTAGGAGTCCCAAAAACGAAACAATACCACCGGAAACAATTCGTAAATTTAAACTGAATCTTTTAGGTAAACGTTTTGTGCATTAATTTCCGTAAATAAAACGGTAAATTATTTTTCAACAATTAATTATTAATGAATAATTGTTTCGCATACAATATATAATTCTATGTAATAGAATTTCTGCAAAATAAGATATTTGAATAATTTATCATTTCGACCAAAGGGAGAAATCCCTTAATATATGCAATAATCACAAGATTTCTCGCCCAAAAAACGGGC
>CBFDUR010000324.1:0-3498 GCA_965613005.1 uncultured Ignavibacteriales bacterium | reverse complement strand
TACGAATTAAAAGTTTCAACACCCGGAAGAGTTTGTTTGTTCGGTGAGCATCAAGATTATCTGAATTTACCAATTATTGCGTGTGCAATTTCTTTGAGAATTAATATCACGGGAAAAAAACGTAATGATTCTATGGTGAATATTTTATTGCCGGATATAAATGCTAAAGATACCTTTTCATTGAATGAAACTCTAAAATATCGAAAAGGAAGAGATTACTTCAAGAGTTCGATAAATATACTTGAACGTCACGGATTCACTTTTTCAAACGGAATCGATTGTACTGTAGAAGGGAAAATTCCGATTAATGCAGGGACTTCCAGTTCTTCGGCATTGGTAGTCCTTTGGATAAATTTCCTAGCCCAAATGAGCGATCAAGCTAGAGTTCTTACGCCGGAACAAATTGCAGAATATGCCTATGAAGCAGAGGTTCTTGAATTTGCCGAACCCGGTGGTATGATGGACCAATATTCAACCGCAATCGGGGGTATTATATGGTTGAGCTCTTTTCCAAAAATTAATATTGAAAGATTAAATGCCAAACTAGGTAAATTTGTACTTGGTGATTCGGGTGAACCTAAGGATACTAAGTTTATTCTTTCACAAGTTAAATTACAAATTCAAAATATTGTAAGGGAAATACAGCAAAAATATTCAGGGTTTTCTCTACATTCCGTGAACGAATACAATATCGAAAAATATACTGCCGACTTGAATAGTGACCAAATCCAATTACTGAAAGGTACTATCAGAAACAGGGAAATAACAAAAAAAGCTAAAAAAATATTGTTAACAACTCCATTAGATCATGAAGCAATAGGTAATCTTTTAACTGAACATCATATAGTGTTGAGGAATGTATTGAAAATATCAACCCTCAAAATTGATAGAATGATTAAAAGTGCATTAAAAGCAGGCGCTTACGGAGCAAAAATAAATGGGTCCGGCGGCGGCGGATGTATGTTTGCTTACGCTCCGGGAAATACTCAAAAAATTAAGGAAGCAATTGAAAAAGAAGGGGGGAAGGCATTTATAATACATACTGATCTTGGAACACTTTCAAGTAAATTTGAAATAGCATTATGACTGTTGGAAGACTAGTAATACTTGCCGGCGGTATTTCGTCAAGAATGAAAAAATTTGATGTGATAAAAGAAAAAATTGATCCTCATTTAATAGATGATGCAAATCTTAAAGCCAAATCAATGATTGGAGTTGGCGATAATTATCGTCCGTTTCTGGATTATTTGCTTTATAATGCACGTGAAGCAGGCTATGCAGATGTTTTAATAGTTATAGGTGAGAAAGACAAAAGTGTTAAATCGTATTATGGAATTAAAGATAAGAATAATAATTTTCACGGTTTAAATATCTCGTATGCGGTTCAAAAAATCCCCTCCGGAAGAGTTAAACCGGCTGGCACGGCTGATGCTTTATATCAAGGATTAATAACTAAAAAAGAATGGAAGGGTAAAAAATTTACGGTTTGCAACAGTGATAATTTATATTCTCAAAAAGCTTTATCGATAATGTTGAATATAAAATATCCAAATGCAATGATTGGTTATAACCGGGACGCGCTTGAATTTGAAATTAGTAGAATCGAAAAATTTGCAATTACCGTAAGAAATAGTGAAGGTTATCTTGTAGATATAATAGAAAAACCGACTAAGGGAGAAATGGAACGACTAAGAATTAAAAACGGCGTGTTAGTTGTAAGTATGAATATTTTTTGTTTAAATTATGATCATATATTACGATATTTAAATACTTTACCGTACCATCCTGTAAGAAAAGAGAAAGAATTGCCGATGGCTATAAAGATGATGATAAAAGAAAATTCGAAATCAGTCTTTGCGTATCCGTTGTCCGAGCATGTTCCGGATTTAACGGATAAGGATGATATAATTCCGGTTAAAAAATATCTTAAAAAATATTTTACACATCCACTTTTTGAATAATGAATAAAGTAAGAAAAAAGAACGAAATCAGAAGAAATTTGATATTGCGAGCTTTATTGGATAATGGTCCACTCTCACTTACAGAATTGAAAAGGCAAACCGGCATAACCCTTCCGGTAGTCTCTAATATAATTTCATCTCTTAAAGAAGAAAATATAGTTGTACAAGTTAAAGAAACGGAAATTATTCAAGCAGGACGCCCGCCGGTAGTTGTTAAGTTGAATGGTGAAGCAGGCTTTATCTTGGGAATTGATATCGGCAGACTATTTACAAATTTTGTAATACTTGATTTGGGAAATAATATAATAACCGATATCAGAAGAAAATCGATACCGCTGAGTAATGATATAAAAATAATAGATCAACTTGAAAAAGAAATGAATTTTGTTTTAACAAAATCTCAAATCGGATGGGATCAACTGCTGGGTATCGGTATTTCAATTCCCGGCATGGTGAAAGGAAAATTGGGGTTAACCGAAACCTATTTTAATTTTGGCGAAAAGCCGGTAAAAGAATATTTAATTGAAAGATTCAACAAACCGATTCATATTGAACACGATCTAAAAGCAATGGCGTTGGGGGAATTATGGTTTGGATCTGCCAGAAATGTAAAAAATGCTCTTTGTGTTAATGTAGGATGGGGACTCGGTCTCGGGATTATTTTAGATGGGAAGGTTTATTACGGTGAAGATGGTTATGCAGGTGAATTCGGTCATATTCAGATAGTGCCTGATGGAGAATTATGTTATTGCGGAAAACGTGGTTGTCTTGAAACTGTATCTTCCGGTAAAGCCATGACTAAAACCGCAAGAGAAAAAATTAAAGCCGGTGCTGATACCATCATCCTAATAGAAAACAAAAAACTTGATGAAATTAATGCTGCAACTGTAATTGAAGCCGCAAATAAAGGCGATCAATTCTCTATCGAAATTCTTGAAGAAGCGGGGAAATATCTTGGAATGGGGCTTGCGATGTTAATTAATTTATTTAATCCTGCACTAATAATACTTGGAGGCGGAGTTTCAAATGCCGCACCTTATTTAATCGATTCTATTAGGAGTCATGCAATGAAACATTCATTGGTTCAATTAAACAATAATGTTAGATTTGTTACGTCTAATTTAGGCAATAAAGCCGGAGCTCTGGGCGTTGCTATCTATTTAGCTATGGATTTATTTGATGTTGAGCATTTAAATCCATCAGCGTATGTTTGAAAAATCGAATCTGTTAATTGTTTTATCTTTTAGGCAATTATTATATTAATATTTTTCTAAACCGGTACCGAACAAAACTGAACGGATAAGGGGATATTCTCAATGCAAGATATGAAGTTGCTATTTTCTCAATTGTATTAATAAAAACTGCTTTTTCCTAGAGTTTTATGGATAATCCAATTTTTTCATATATTTATATTTTGAGTTGTTCTTGTACTTTTTTTACGAAGATTTTCGCTTTGAGCTTTTTGTAATTTTTTAGTGCGGCATTAAAACTTTTTCTTGCATAATTTAAACGTTTCATTTCGGTGTATAACAAACCT
>CBFDUR010000323.1:0-3509 GCA_965613005.1 uncultured Ignavibacteriales bacterium | reverse complement strand
TACATAGCAAACGCAATGATTAATATCGGCGGACAAGGTGTTGATCTGTGGGATAATGAAGATGAATTTTTCTATGATATATTAAATATACCTGGGAAAAGCTGCAGCAGATTAAGGGTTCGTTCTATGGTTGGGCTTATTCCCCTTTTTGCAGTTGAAGTTCTTGAGCCCGAATTGATGGATAAAGTTCCGGAGTTTGCGGAAAGACTTAAATGGTTCCTTAATTATCGACCGGATCTAGCAAATTTAGTCTCACGTTGGTATGAATCCGGTGTGGGAGAAAGACGTTTATTATCGTTGTTAAGGGGACACAGAATGAAAAGACTCCTTTACTGGTTGTTGGATGAAAATGAATTTTTATCCTCTTACGGTGTAAGAGCATTGTCGAAGTATTATCAATCTCATCCTTATGAATTTAATACGGACGGAAAAACATTCACGGTTAATTATGAACCGGGTGAATCGGAAACGGGGATGTTCGGAGGAAATTCCAATTGGCGAGGTCCAATTTGGTTCCCGGTAAACTTTTTGATTATTGAATCACTACAAAGATTCCATCATTATTACGGTGATGATTTCAAAATTGAGTATCCTACTCATTCGGGTAATTATTTTACGATTAAACAAGTTTCCGAGCAATTGGCTTCGAGATTAATTAATATTTATAAAAAAAACAGTGATGAATTTCGAGCGGTTTATGGTAAAAATCAAAAGTTTCAAAAAGACCCTCATTTTAAAGACTACATTCTCTTTTATGAATATTTCCACGGCGATACCGGAAAAGGACTAGGTGCTTCACATCAAACAGGTTGGACAGGTTTAATTGCAAAATTATTAGATTCTTTGAATACCTGATGTTTCAGAGCATTTGTATTTTTGAATATAATGAGATGTAGGTTTTAACCGGCATATATTCTGTTGTGTTCTATTTATTAAAAGCTTTGTTGCGTAAAATTAGTATATATCCTTCACTGCTTCAGAGATGTGTTAATACTCACCTGATAAATTTTTCAAAATTAAGGTAACTAAAACATTAGAATAAATCTTCTTTTTGATGATAATAACTTAATATATCTGTCTCTAAGAGGCATGAGTATATTGCTCAGATAATGACGCAGAAAGATGAATTAAAAATTTTCCTTCAAAAAAAATAAAATCGGTTTATTGGAACTTTAATCCTAAATCCGGCAAACTATTGGAATAAATTCATGTGAATATTAATAAGTGTCATTTTAATGACAGTTCGCTAACATTAAAGCTTCTACCTTAATTATTGTTATTAAAAATAATTCAAATAAACATAAGGAGTTTGTATCATGAAGAAAATTAATTTAAGTGTAGTTGCCGTTCTTTTTACAGTAATGTTATTCGCAGGTTCACTCACCCGGCAAAGTGAACTTTTGGCACAAGAATCAAACATAACCACTGTGCAATCGAAACAATCATTCAAGAATACCGTTAAGGAAGTAAGGAAGTTGGTAGCCAAAAACGGAATGATGGTTTTGGCGGAATTGAATCAAGGCAAGATTTTATCTATGACCGGACTTTCGGTTAAAGCAATTTCACTGTTTGTCGGGAATCCACAGGTCGGTAAAAAATTATTCACTCAAGATCATGCGGTAGGTATCGCAGTACCTGTTCGACTTAATATTTATGAAGGCACTAACGGCAAAACTTATGTGAATTATTTTAAGCCATCTGAACAATTTGCATCTTTTAAGAATAAGAAAATACAAATGATTGCCAAGATGTTGGATAAAAAAATGGCAATGCTTACGGGAATGCTTTCAAAATAAGGCGGCAGCAAGGAAACGGTCGGATTTCTATTCGACCGTTTTCGCTTATAAAACGTTTGCTTTTTAATAATTTTACGTTGGAAGATGAAAATGAAACGGAAATATAAAAAGATAATACTAAGTGTAGCAGCTCTCCTAGCAGCAGGTATCAGTCCAAATCTGTTTGTTGTCTCACAAGCAGGCTATGCAAACTTGAGTGATTTAGCTGTTGAATTTCTTTTTCCGTCAATTGCGATCTTGATAATAATATTTTTTGTAAGCTATTTTGTTGGATTAAGAGATTTTAATAAGCAATTGAAAAATGGTTTTATAGGAGGAATAATAGGAACAGTCGGATTAGAAATTGTACGTGAAATCGGATTTCATCTCGGTGGAATGCCGGGCGATCTACCTAAATTAATGGGAGTTTTATTGTTGAATCAATTCGCCTCAGGTCCGGATACTTTATCGAATATTGCCGGATGGTCCTATCATTTTTGGAATGGTGTTTCTTTTGGAATTATTTATAGTATCTTCTTTGGAAAAGGTAATAAGTGGACAGGAATTGTATACGGCATTTTAATAGGAATCGGCTTTATGATGAGCCCGGTTGTAATATCTCTAGGAGTAGGTCAATTCGGTGTTGATTTTGGGTGGGGTTTTTTTGTTACGGTTATTTTAGCTCATATAGCATTTGGTTTTTTACTCGGTTGGTTTATTCTAAAGCGGAATCCCGAAAGTTCCGGTATATTTACAACGGTGAAAAAGTTGTTGCAACATTCCGGTCAAAAAGAGTTAAATTCAATTGATGAATAATAGGATCAATTAAATGAATGAGCCTTTAAAATATTTTGTGACGCAGGAGAGAATTAGAATTCCGGCAGTAACCCGTGAACAAATGACGGAAATTGATAGAATAGCTGTGCAGGAAACAGGCCCAAATTTATTTCAAATGATGGAAAATGCAGGAAGAAACCTTGCATGGTTAATTATTACTTTAATTGAACCGGAATGGTATGAAAAAGAAATTGTTGTATTGACCGGTATCGGAAATAACGGAGGAGGAGGTATTTGTGCAGCTAGACATCTTGTTAATCATGGTGGAAAAGTAAAGCTCGTTTTACAAAACAACAGAAGTTTGCGTGAAATTCCATCATATCAAAAAATGATCTATGAAAATGCCGGCGGTGAAATCCTTCTTTTTAATGAGGTGAATGAGTTGAAACCCGATATGATTGTAGATGCAATATTCGGTTACAATTTTAAAGATTCGCCTCGAGGCATAGCTTTGAATATGATTAATTGGGCTAATGAAAAGAAAGCTAAAACAATTTCACTCGATGTCCCTTCAGGAGTTGATTGCAATACCGGAGAAACTCCCGGTGAATTTATTAAAGCCGATTTTACTTTAACACTGGCTCTACCTAAAACCGGTCTACTTCCGAATTTAACCGGACTGCTTTATCTGGCGGACATCGGATTACCTTCAAAAGTTTATCAGAAATTAAAGCTTGATTATTTATCTCCTTTTATGAATGAAACGTATATAAAAAGAGTATTTCCAGGTTTTTGAATTGCGAATATTAAGAAAAATAAAGTCTTTTTAAGAAAGAAAAAATACCTTTTTAGAAAAAACTCTGGAATGTTTTTAGCATATCTCTAAATGAATAAATTAAATTTGCCGTGAAGATATTTATTTGAACTGCGTTGCAGTTCTTGCCTTTTTCTTTGTCC
>CBFDUR010000322.1:0-3516 GCA_965613005.1 uncultured Ignavibacteriales bacterium | reverse complement strand
TTATAGTAGTATGAAATTATTTTTCAATTACTTTAATTCTCCTTTCTCCTTTTCCAATCATTCCATATTTTTCTCTCGCTACCCTGTCAATTTTAGCAGGAATTTTTTTTTGAAGTGAATCAATTTCCCCTTTCATCATTTTATTGTCCTGTTGTACCGAAGTTATTTGATTTTTTAAATTATTTAATTCACTCTTTAGTTCCAAATATCTTAAAACACCTGACTCATTAAAGAAAAGATATGCTAAGCTTATAAGGAAAAAAATTATAAATAAATAAAATTTGAATTTGTTTTTGTTCAAAGTAATGCTTTATAAACTTAATTTAATAATTGTATTTACCAATTCTTGAAACGAAATTCCAACTGCCTCTGCCATTTTGGGGACAAGACTCGTGGAAGTCATCCCCGGTAGCGTATTAACTTCCAAACAATAAGGTTCTGTATCATCGTTTAATCTGAAATCCATTCTAGCATACACAGAGCATCCGATTGAATTGAAAGCCTTCAAAGCTTGTAACTGAATATTCTTTAAAACTTCATCCGGAAAATTTGCAGGCACCTCATACTCACTCATTCCGCCGGTATATTTACACTCGTAATCATAAACATTATGCTTCGGTTTTATTTCCAAAACCGGAAAGGGTTTATTATCCAATATAGCTACAGTAACCTCATGTCCCGGAATATATTCCTCTATGAGAGTCTTGTTTGAATACTGAAAAGACAATTCTAATGCTTGCTCAACTCCGGTACCATCCCGGCAAACAGTAAGACCAACTGTTGAACCTTGATCGTTCGGCTTAATGACACAAGGGAACCCGAGCTTATTATTTATTAATTCTACTACTTTACTTGTATTAACTTGATCTTTATCTAACAGTATCCAATCCGGTGTAATGATATCAAAGTGTTTAAATAATCTTTTCGACATTGCTTTATCCATAGATATAGAACTAGCCAGCACTTTGGAACCTGTATAGTTTATTCCTCTTAATTCAAAAAGTGATTGAATAGTTCCGTCCTCGCCCCATTTACCGTGTAGAGCCAAAAAAGCCAGATCAATGTTATCGAATAATTCCGATGCAATACATGTTAAATAATTTTGATTTGAAATTCCGGCAAAATCCTCTTTACTGAATAGTTTATTTACATCGTCCGGTTGATTTGTGCCATAAGCCGGATTGATCACTTTTACTTCATATCCGAGAAATTTAAGCGCTTCATAAATAGATTTTCCTGTTAATTTCGATACCTCCCGTTCAGGGGATGTACCGCCTAATACCAATGCAATTCTCGGTTTAAATTTATCTGTCATATAATCCAATCTTTCTAAGAAAATAGTTTCAAAAAAATTTGAATGCAATTAAGAGCGAATCCCCAAAAGGTTTTTATTCTTATTGCCTAAAAAGAGTAATAAAGCAATTTATGAATTTTAAGTAAACATTAAGAGATTGCTCCGGGAAATATATTCGCTTAAAAAATATTTCTTTCATCAACATCTAATCCATAATTTCCCTTGGATATATTGATAAGTTCCTTAATTTTATCAAAGGATAATTCTTTAGCGCCTCCAAACATTTGGGCAATAAATAAAATTTGAGCGGTATGTTCAAGCTTCTCCATTTTATTATATGCATCTTTTAACGTTTTTCCCAGCGTTACCGCTCCATGATTTTGGAATAAAAATGCCCATGCATAATCAATGAACGGTTTCATACTTAGGGGTAATTCATCGGTTGAAGGAGTAGCGTATTTACAAAGAGGAACTTTTCCAAGCATTAAAATTACTTCAGGGAAATAATTACCTATTAGCCCTTTCCCTGTAGATGCAAAAGCGGTCGCATATACCGGATGACAATGGACAACTGCGTTTACTTCAGGTCTTCTTGAATAAGCAAAAAGATGGATTTTATATTCAGTAGAGATTTTACCCCTACCATTAATAATTTCTCCGGCAGCATTAATTTCTAATATATCATTTTCAGTAACATCGCCTTTACGAACAGCCGATCGAGTGATCAAAAAAGTGTTATTCGATGTCGCTACGGATATGTTTCCGTCATATGCAGAAACAAATCCCTTTTCATAAACTCTATGACATATTTCTACTAGTTCCTTCTTGCCAACCATTTACTTTCCAGTTCTTCCATTAATTTCATATTTATCAAACCATCATATCCGGTAACCGACGGTGTTTCCCCTTTCAAAAAGGATTTCTGTATTGAACGTAATAAATAAAGAAGTTTGTTACCTCTTTTTCTGAATGCTTTTTTCGCCTCACTTACGTGAAGGATAGTAAGTTTGGCCGGAACTAACTTAGCACCTATTAAATGGTCAATACTTAAAGCACCGAGATGCCCAAGTATTTCAATTCGATTGAACGCTTTTTTGTTATTGAATGAAACATTAAAATAACCATATCCGCTATCCTTGAATTTTACTAATCCAGCCGAGAAATCATCTACTTCGCTTTTATACACGATATTATCCAGAACACCGTCAATACTAATTATTTCCCCACCGAAAAATCTAAGCAGATCAATCAGATGAGTGCCAATATCTCTAATTGCACCACCGCCGCTCAATTTTTTATTAAATCTAAAATTTCCCCCGGGAGGGAGATCTATATTTAAATTTAGATTAATCGAAACCAACTTTCCCAAATATTGATTCTCAAGCAGCTCCTTTGATTTAACCACCAACGGATGAAAACGGAATGTATAGTTTACTGCCAACAATACTTTATTTTGTTCACAAGCCTGAACCATTTCTTCGGCTTGACCGGAAGTTAAAGCAAGAGGTTTTTCGCAAAGTATATTTTTTCCCGCTTCAGCAGCTTTAATAACTTGTTCGTAATGGTCTGCATTAGTGCTTCCAATATAAACCGTATTGATATCGGATTTCAAAAAATCTTCATAATTATTAAACCGGTGAGGTAAACCGAATTTCTCCGCAATAAATTTTGCTCTGACAGAGCTTTTACTAAAAACAGAATTTAAAGTACTTCGTCTTAATAAATGCACAGCAGGTATAAAAGCAGTTTCACTAAATTTTCCGCATCCTGCTACTCCCCACTTTAATTTTTTGATTTTAGGTTTATTAATTTCTTTTTTATCATTTCTAATAATATCGGTTTTAAGATTTAGAATTATTGAAATGCTTCTTAGTATATCTACAAACCTACCTTTCCTTATTATCTATATTATTACCAATCCTATATCGGTGATCCCTGTTGCGCAAAACGTTGATTTAATTCTTTCAATATCTTCAAAGCTCTCGGACGACCAACTCCATATACAGAAGTCAGCCCTATCTCAAGGCGTTTATTATCTGGAATTGTAATACCTGAAATTCTCATATATTAAAATTAACCTTGTCGTTGTTTATGACGACCCCTCTGTGGTCCTGAGCAAATAACATACAAATGCCCCTTTCGTCGGACCGTTTGACATTTTGAACATATTTTTTTTACTGAAGATTTTATTTTCACAATTGTAATTTAATGAAGAATACTCG
>CBFDUR010000321.1:0-3521 GCA_965613005.1 uncultured Ignavibacteriales bacterium | reverse complement strand
AGAGGGGCTTGGGGTGAGTTCAAAAGTTATACAACATTACAAATATGACTTGACAGTAGATAAATTTTTTAAAAATTAAATTACCACAAGTTTTTTAAAAAACAGGTAGTAACATAAGTAATTATTCCATGCATTATTAGAAAATGAAATTTAAATATATTTACTCTACAAAAACATAACTGTTAAAATTGTTCTAATATAAATAAGAAGAAGGTACTAAAAACTTTAATAATTTATTGTCATTAAATTTTTTACATAAGGGCAAACAATTTTATAAATAATAACAAATTAAGTATTTATTATTAGTTAGATAATACTTAAATGTAAATATAGTCTTTATTAATATCATTCGATGAATATAGAAATAGAATTTGAATTTAAAATATTTTATTTATTTGAAGAATTTCATATTTACTTGAAATTGATATTCATATCGAGTTATCCTATATTTGAACACAAAAACAAAATT
Organism: uncultured Ignavibacteriales bacterium; assembly: GCA_965613005.1. Lineage (GTDB taxonomy): Bacteria > Bacteroidota > Ignavibacteria > Ignavibacteriales > Ignavibacteriaceae > CAVVVS01. Next base: position 3,052 of record CBFDUR010000321.1, on the reverse strand, counting down.
TATGTCCGCAAGAAATAAAGTTAAATTCATATTTGTTACCGGTGGTGTTGTTTCCTCATTAGGGAAAGGAATTACTGCCTCTTCTTTGGGTCTCCTTCTCAAGCAGCGTGGTTTTAAAGTTACAATCCAAAAATTTGATCCATATATTAATGTAGATCCGGGCACGATGAGTCCGTTTCAACATGGTGAAGTTTACGTGACCGATGATGGTGCGGAAACAGACTTGGACCTAGGGTATTATGAAAGATTTTTGGATGTGAGTATGACAAAGGCTAATAATACCACTACAGGTCAGGTTTATCATGAAGTTATTACTAAGGAACGAAGAGGAGATTACTTAGGGGCTACAGTACAGGTTATTCCGCATATTACCGATGAAATAAAACACAGAATGACTAAATTAAGTGAATTAGGGGAATATGATATTATAATTACAGAAATTGGTGGAACGGTTGGGGATATTGAAAGCCTTCCTTTCATTGAAGCAATGAGGCAACTGATGCTTCAGTTCGGTAAGAAAAACACACTAAGTATTCATGTTACATTGGTTCCATACATACCGGCAGCCGGTGAAATGAAAACTAAACCGACACAGCATAGCGTTAAAAATTTACTTGGATTAGGAATTCAACCTGATGTATTAATATGTCGTTCTGAAACAAAACTGCGAAAAGAGATAAGGGATAAAATTGCTTTATTCTGTAATGTTGATTCAAAATCGGTAATCTCGGCTTATGATTGTAAATCGATTTATGAAGTTCCATTGGTTTTTTATAAAGAAAAATTCGATCAAATTGTAATGAAAAGACTTCATTTATTGGATAGGAAAATTAAGCTTGATGAGTGGGAATCATTTATACAGAAAATAAAAAATCCTTCCAAAAGCGTTGATATAGCTCTATGCGGTAAATATGTTGAACACATGGATGCTTATAAGAGTATTATGGAATCATTCATACATGCAGGCGCTGAAAATAATGCGAAGGTCAAGATAAAATCCATCAGTGCTGAAAAATTTGAAACGGAAGACCCCGGTAAATTATTGAAAGATGTAAACGGATTATTGATCCCCGGTGGTTTCGGAGAACGTGGAATTGAAGGGAAAATTCGTGCCGTGCAGTACGCTAGAGAAAATGATTTACCTTTTTTCGGTATTTGTCTTGGAATGCAATGTGCCGTAATTGAATTTGCACGGAATGTGTGTGGGATACCGAGAGCTAATAGTTCTGAATTTAAGAAAAATAAATATAGTATTATAGATCTAATGCCGGAACAAAAGAATATTAAAAATATGGGTGCATCTATGCGCTTGGGTGCTTATCCGTGTAATTTGCAAAAAGATAGTGTTGCGATGGCTGCATATAAAACTGAATTTATATCGGAGCGACATAGACACCGATATGAACTAAATAATAAATTTCGTTCGGTTTTAAGTGAAAATGGAATGGTCTTTAGCGGCTTATCTCCCGATAGAGAATTGGTTGAAATTATTGAGCTTCCTTCGCATCGCTGGTTTTTAGGTTGCCAATTTCATCCTGAACTTAAGTCGAGAGCTACAAAGGCACATCCATTATTTAGAGAATTTGTAAAAGCTTCATTGGAATATGCAGAAGAAAAAAAATATATATTTAAAAAAGAATAGTTATTATCAGCCGGTGAATCTTAATGAGAATTATTGGCTATCCAACCTATTTCATAAGAAGGTTCTGAATAACTACTTCGGAATTTTTTTGTTACTCTCCTTCATTTTTTTATCTTTATTTTCCCGCTCGTTTGCTCAGATGAATATTAATGAATCAATAAAAAAAGGATTAGAAGATTGTTATTCCTTTCGTTGGGATGATGCCCAAAAAAATTTTCGCTCAATTATACGTTACTTTCCTAATAATCCCGAAGGTTATCATTATCTCGCGAGTACATATTTATGGTTCTATTTAAGCAATCTAAATCAAAAAGATTATAAAAACTTTTTAGCTTATTCCGACACCGCACTCGAAAAAGCAAAAGCAAAAATTAACGTGGATTCCAATGATACAAATATTTTATATATACTTGGTGCCGACTACAGTTATCGTGCAATTGCGTTCGAGAAAGCCGGAAAATTTATTGATGCTGCATGGGCAAGCAAAAAATCAGAATATTATTTAAAAAAATGCCTTTTAAAAGATTCTACTTTTTATGATGCATATCTGGGACTGGGTATTTATAATTTTGCAATAGGTCAAATATCTCCGGCTTACCGCTGGGCTCTTAGTTTGATCGGTATTAAAGGCAATAAAGCATTAGGTATAAAATATATTAAATTAGCCGCTAAAAAAGGAAAGCTTTCTAAAATTGAAGCTGAATATTATCTTTCCGGGATTTTATCTAATTATTTTAACGATTACACCGGTGCTGCAAAGTATTTGAGAAATTTAGTTAATATATATCCTTCAAATCTTCTTTTCAATTATTCATATAGTACTCTTAAAATCAAACAACACCAACTGAATATCGCCAAAAAGATTTTAAAAGGTATCCTTAAAAATAAAAATTTAAAATTCACTCAAATTATTTCTTATTCAAACTTTTTGATGGGTGATATCTATTTTAAAGAAAATGAATTCGACTCGGCAAAAGTTTATTATAAAAACTTTCTTAATACATCTTTGAGTAAGGATTATACCGGAATTGCATATTATAGACTAGGGCTCAGTTACGAAATTAAAGGCCAAAGGGATAGTGCATTGAAATACTATAATTTGGCTACACATGTAAAATCGAATACTGAGGATGATATCTTTGCAAAAAGAAAAGGAGAGTACCTGCAAAAACACGTATTAAATCAAATAGAGATTGCCCTGATTGAAAACAATAATTTAATAGAAAATGGTAAATATAAAATTGCTTATGATAGCCTGCAGTTGATATTGCCTAAAATTAATGACGTTCAATTAAGAGCCAAGGCGAATTTAAGATTAAGTAACGCCGCTTATTGGCTCGGAAATTATGAGAAATCTTATACATCGGCAATTTTGGCTAAAGAGTTAAATAATTCTGAAGATAATTGGAT
>CBFDUR010000320.1:0-3526 GCA_965613005.1 uncultured Ignavibacteriales bacterium | reverse complement strand
TTGTTAGGTTCACTGCTTTTATTAATCAATACTACTTTATCGCTATCCGGATGGTAGCCTTCTTTAAATTTGAATTCACCTAAATATTCCCATGTACTTCCGCCGATTTGTTGATTTACCGAGAAATCTGTTCTTATTCCCTCATGATATACAACGTAATGTGCGTCATCTACATTGTTTTTGGATGCAAAATAAGAGACATAGACAGCATAATACCCTGTCTGCGGTACATCAGGCATCCAAGTTGCCTTCCCTGTAACTACAGTATCGGAAAATATTGTCCTGTAAGTTCCTTTTGTGAACGGATTATAATCTACTCTATAAGGCAATTTACCCGGTTTGAACCCTTTTCCTGTTCCGGTTTTCCAATTATTTTTTATATCAAAACTTTTTTCTCGGTAGTAACCTTTTCTAATATCAATTTTACTATCATTATCAACAACAACTACTTTTGTTTGGATGTCTTTTTCACGCGGATCAAAAACATTGGCGCCTGCATTTTCAAGCATCGGAATTAAATAAGGTATGCAAAAAGCGTTCGGCAACAAATCTTCTACCGATTGAAAAAGACGGGGACGTTGCCATTCCCACCTATCTTTTTTGGTATTGAAATACCATCCATGGCTGGGAGCTACTACAATGTTTTTATTATATAGTCCATTTTTAAAATGAACTAATTTACTTATGTTTTTAACAACCGGATTCGGTCGATTTATCTTGGGCGGAATTCTTGTTGAATCGTAAAATAAATGAGAGCTTCTATAATAGTTAGGAATCAACTTTTCAATTGGATATCCTAAAGTTTGTATTGAAAATTTATAATTCTTAAATCTTTTCCCCCAGAAATCTTTTATAACTTTATAAATATGTGCTACGTTTTCATTCCTAAAAGGCTGATAGGAAAATGGTCTGTTAAAAACAATCTTTATCTTTTTGTGCACAGGGTCAACAATGAATGATTCTAATTTCGTTCCAAACGGTATATTAAAATCAAAGTTTCGTTCTTTTATTTTAGTTGAAAAAATAATTTTTTTTTGATTGAATGAAAGTGCTTTTGGAGATACCCGCTTTTTTACAATTAGTTGTGATGAACAACCCGATATAAAGATCAGTAGAATTATACAATATTTTAATAAGGAACGGATGGACAATTTAACTCCTATCTTGAGATAAAAACTTTTAATATTAGTTAATCCTAAAACACAACTTAGTTTTTTTTATCATTCTGAGTATTCGGAAGATGTGAAAATTCTTTCGTTTTTTGGGCAAAATAGAAAATTAAAAAATAAAGTTTTTCCTTCGCATTTTTCAGAATAGCTATCTTGCATTGTAAGGTTAAAATATTAAAAATCTCCTTCATAAATTAATGGGTAAAAAATATTATTTCAATTGTACCGTTTTAATCTTAAATAATTTATTCAATTACAAAGATCAAAATCGATTTAATGCCAAACAAATAAAAGGATAAAACCGGTTCACTAATCTTTTAAATGAGGCATATCTAAAAGGTCATTTTCAAATTGTAAATATGAACAAAAATCAATGCTTTCTCACAAGAGAAATATCCCGTTAAAGGAAACTTATAAATTAAAATAAGAAAAAACGGCTTTCATTACAGCATTCCTTACAGACTGACCCAAAATAGTTTCAAACGGAAATCCGAAAACAATCACACCGTATTTTCCTTTGTATGCAGTTCCTGCACTAAATTTATCTTCAGAATATCTTAAAATGGTTTTACTACCGCCAATTTTATTGATTGCATCTGGGTCTTTAACTGCGTAAATCTTTTTATTGAATTTTGAATTAAACGCAAATGTATAGAATCTTGGTAGGAAAGACGAATCAGACGAAAACACTTTACCGGTAACCGCCGCATGATCCGTATCCCAATTAAACTTCAAAATATCTCTGGCAAAGGTTATGTTGTTGCTATCCGGTGGCATATATTTAAATAAATCACTCCCCACATAAGAACCGGAAACAAACAAATTTCCCCCTGCTTTACTATAGTTTGTCAGTATAGTTTGAAGTTTTTCAGGAAATGTTTCAAAACGTAATCCCCTGATAGAATCTTCAACCGCTCTCTGCCAATGAGTAGTTTTTTGTTCCCCTAAAATGAGATCCACAAATTTGTATTTTAGAAGATCTACCGAATCGTTAAGTACGGCACTAATACTTGTTGAAACAAAAGGATAACCTGCAGCTTTGATAGATTTTCCGTGTATGTAAGGATAATCGAATGTATTACCGGCGATTACTTTAGTCTCATAATCAGCATGACTGTTACCCCATCCGGAATTGTCATTAGTTTTCCATTTGTCATTAGGATTAAAATTGAATTGTGAACCTGTAAAGCTAATATCATATTTATCGGGAACTCCCGGATCAAAAGAGTTTAAGAATCCCTGATAATTTTTAGAATTAACTATCCCAGGTCCTGAAATTCTTGTAAAATCATTAATAATTAAGACCGTTTGTTGATTGTTTTTAGTTCTGTAAACAGAAAGAATTTCTGAGGGAAAACTTTTACCACCTTTATTGAAAGCAGTTACTTTAAAACTGTAAATTAATCCCGGTTTTAGTTTTTTAATTTCTATAGATGTTGTTTTAACTAAAATTCCATTATCGAAATCACCGTCATTTATTCTTGTATAAACAATATATCCATCAGGTTTAGCAGTAGTTTCCAGTTTGTCAATAGAAGGTTTCCAATTCAGAAAGGCATTTCCATAACTATCCATTTTTGCAGAGAATGAATTAATAGGTAAAGGCTGAACTATAAATTTATAATTATCTTGAACGGATAAAAATTTAAGGATTCCTATATAAATAGCCCGGGATGCATCAAAACGAAATTGAGGGTCATTGCCAAACCTCATATCATTAAAATTTTGATGTGCCAAAAGTTCAATTAATAAAGAAGGAACATCGGGACGATAAACTTCACTATATTGTTGGGGATAAGCATCGTTAGCCGGTTCTTCATTCATCAATTGTCTTCTAGTCCAATCAGGATCATATTTATTTCGAATTTCATTTACAACTTCTGTTTGGACAATATCCGCCAAATCCCGGTTTGCCAGTCTTGACACTCCGTTCGGAAAAACAGTTTGTAGATTTTCACCTTTATCACCGTACAAAACCAGTGTGCCTATTACCTTACCATTATGTGTAACACCCGCGTCGGTATGAAATGCCAGGGAAACATCCACCGGAATTCCCAACCCTTTTCCTTTTTTATCATTCACCGATGAACCATTCAGATAATTAACGTATTTACTTCTATCCTGTTTATCATCGTTATAATCATTAGCATCATGATTAAAATTATATAAAGAATCGGGCATACCGGCATACTGTAAATAATACCGGCTAGCTTCCACAAATTTCGGTCTTTGACTAGTTCTTCCACCGCGGCTAACTACTCCCATCCCACCTCCAAATCTCACTGCATCCGCCGAAACTATCTTGTTAGGTTCACTGCTTTTATTAATCAATACTACTTTATCGCTATCCGGATGGT
>CBFDUR010000319.1:0-3536 GCA_965613005.1 uncultured Ignavibacteriales bacterium | reverse complement strand
TACTATTTTATTTTTCACCAGCGTAGATATTACACATTATTTCTATCCAACTTTTTTAGATTACACCCTACCCGGTTATCCCCTTGCTCTAAAATATTTTTCAGCATTTTTAGTGGTGACATTACAAATAAGTGCCATAATAATCACATTGAGACTTTCGCAAAAAAATACTATTCACTAACCGCTCCCTGCAATTCTACCATTTTTTGCACAGATATTTTTCCGGTATTTTTTTTAACAGGTACTTTACCATCAATATTTCTAACTTTTTCATAATCTCCTAAAGCCTTTGCCTTATATTTTTGAGGTAAAGATTTTAGATTTAAATAAGCTAAATTCAAGTAATTTAGTGGATCTTGATATATTCCATCTCTAATGATTTCAAAATGCAAATGAGGACCGGTTGATGTTTCGCCTGAATTACCACTAAGTGCAATTAATTCACCACCGAAAACTTCATCACGTTGTGATTTTAATAGAATAGAGCAATGTTTATAAACCGTAATATAACCATCAGGATGTTGAATAATTAACATATTTCCGTCTGTTATTGTAAAGCCCGAGAAAATAACATATCCGCTGGCAGAAGCATAAATAGGAGTCCCTCTTTTCACTACATAATCTATCCCAAGATGCCCTATTTTGGGATCGAATCCTCTACTTATAAACCCATTAATAACCGGTTTTGTGAAAACAATAGAAATAGAATTAGAAGATTGAGCATCGGATTTTATCCCGGAAATCAATTTCCTTACAACTGCAAGCAAATCATTAGCGGCAGCGCTTTTATTTATACTCTTTGCAGAATCTTTTTTATTAGAGAGGCTATCAAATAATGTAGAATCTCCCAACGTTAAAGCATATTTCAACTGTTCGTTGGTGGATTTCAAACTTTCAAGTTCTCTAGTCATGAAAATTACTCTTTTATTCAGCTCCTCTACTTGCCCTATCTCTTTCTTGCTCATTATGTTTGATTCGGAAATGATATATGAGCCTATGCCGGTTATTTCGAGGAAAATGTATCCGACAATAGCAATAAAAAAGGAGTAAGCGGCAATCAAAGCTACTACTTTACCAAGTGTGAATTTGTGCGCTTTTGTTTCGGAAGTTAATTCTTCCTGCAAAATTATTACGGAGAAACTTTTTATTTTTTTCAAAATAATTATTTTTTTAATTCTTAATAAAGAAATTAATGAAATTTTTCCAATAAATCTTCAAATTTAATTCTTCCTTTTCTTAATAGATGTGGTTCGCTATCCGTCAGGTTTATTAATGTTGAAGGCTTGAAGAATATTTTTTTCTCCGTCAAAAAAATTGCATCAACTTTGTTCTCAAATTCCTCTTTTATAACAGAAGATTCAATTATCTGAGGCTCCCCACTTCTATTAACACTTGTAGATATTAACGGCATTCGTAGCCCGGATAAGAGTTTTAACGAGAATCTATGGCTCGGAATCCTAAAGGCGGCAGTATCATATCCTAATATTGCTTTAGTTTTAGAATTCAACTTTAAAACAACAGATATTGGATTAGGCCAGATAGAAATTAAAAAATCTATATGTTTTTCAGATTGTAATTCTACATATTTTAAAAGAGTTTCAATACTATCAACAAGTAATATAAAATGTTTATCTTTAATTCTTCCCTTTATTTCGCTAATTCTTAAAACGGCATCTTGGTTGAAAGGGTTGGCGCTAAAACCATAAATGGTATCCGTAGGATAAATAAAAACCGATCCTTTAAGATAATATTTTTTTGCTTTTTGAATAGCGTGATTAAAATTAAGTTCTATATTTATTATCTCGGCTGTCTTTATATTAATCATTTAACATTTCCTCAATTTTAAATATAACACGATCCGGTGTAAGTTTATATCCGCATTCAAAAGTATGACGCGGACACTCATTATATCCATGAACTCCGCACGGTTTGCATGTTAAGTTATCAAAACTAAGATAGCAACTTTTATTATTATAAGGATAAAATCCAAAATCTGCAACAGTTGAACAATAAATGGTTAATACATGAATATTTGAACACATCCCTAAATGTGTAGGAGCACTATCGTTTGAAATTAATAATTTTGTTCTTTTTAATATTTCTATCGATCCCAGTAACGAGAATTTACCTGCAATTGAGATTACTTTTCCATTAAATTTATCAGCTATACCCTTGCACAAATCACTTTCATTTGCTCCACCTATTAATAAAACCTTCATATCGTTGTGAAGCAGGTATTTTATAACCTCTTCAAAATATTCATGAGGATATTGTTTGGTATTCCAAACGCTTCCCGGAGCTATCGCCGAAATTTTTCCGGTTAATTCATAATCTACGAAAAAATCATCGACCAATTTTTTGGTTTCGACAGGGATATCTACTTCCGGCAAAATTTTCCATTCTTCAGCACGGTAGTTAAAACCAATAAGATCAAAATTTCTTTGTACCTCATGTTTATTATGTTTGTATTCTACAATATATTTAAAAACATGTTTAAAGCTACTGTTCGAAAATCCGAATGTTTCAACAATTTTTGACTGCATAACAATTAAAGCCGTTCTTAAAGAACGGTGAGGAGAATAAAGCATTGAAAAATTATTTGTTTTAATTTGATTAATTAAATTTCTCATACTGAATAATCTTTTATGCTTTCCATGTTTATCAATTACAATAACGTTATTAACATACGGAGAAGCCGTAAATAATTCACTAGTTGCAGGTATTGACAACACATCAATTTTACTAGAAGGATGCATACGTTTAAGTACTTGAATCATAGGCAAAGTTAAAATAGCATCTCCTATAAAAGCTGTTTGTATCACTAATATTTTTTCCATCGTGCAACTAATACTTCCATCTTTTATGCATCCACAACCATTGCTCCGGATATTTTCGGATGAATTTTTCGAGCTGCAGCATGTGCCTCCTACTTAACTCAGTAATCTTCGCTTCATTTTCAGAAGGTAAATTTTCGGTACTTATTTCTATAAATTCAGTTTCATAAGAATAATCCGGTTGGCGTATTGCAACTCCATATAAAATCGGAGCATGAGTTTTTAGAGACAACAACACCGGTCCTGAATAAACGGCAGTATTTTTATTAAAAAAATTAACACGAATTCCTTCCTTGGGTCCCCGCTGATCGGCTACCATAGCAACAACGTTTTTATTTTTTAATTCCGAATAAATCTGACGAATCGATATTCCGATAGGCACCACTCTATTTCCCCATTTTCCCCTAACCTGGTTTAACCATTTGGTTACATATACATTACGCTGTGATTTAACCACCACTGCTATTGCGGTTTTAAGCTGATAACCCATGGAAACCGCCATGTATTCCCAGTTTCCAAAATGCGCCGAGAGTAAAATTACACCGTTTTTCTCATTACATTTTTTTCGAACAAAATCAATATTTTTACATTTTAACACTGTCTCAATTTTTCTATTTGACATAAATGGAAGGTATAAAATTTCTACCAGTGTAATTGCAAAACTTTTATAACATTTGAAACTAATTTCTTTAATTTTTTTTT
>CBFDUR010000318.1:0-3542 GCA_965613005.1 uncultured Ignavibacteriales bacterium | reverse complement strand
ATGATCATCAAACCAGGCAGATAAGTATTGACCTTTTCAACTGTTTTTTGTTCTGTTGTTTTTTTCACAGTAGTTTTCATTTATCTTCCTGCCTCCATTTCGCATTTATCTGCACATTTTTTATAGCAAGGTTTCTTCTTTAGTATAATATCTTTTACAATAGAATAAGCTAAGAAATAGCCCAATACCTTTAATAAACCCTGCTGATTCTTTGTATATAAATAGTTGCTAAACTTAGTAGAGTCTTGCCGTATTGTCTGCTGCAAATTATTTATTACACTCATATCACTTATTTGATTTTTCAATCATTCTATATATTACTAAACCTGCTATGCCAACAGCAACAATGCCTGTTATTGAAATACCGATGCCATTTCTACCGGTTGCTTTATTAGATGTAGCCGCATTAACTGAAAAAATAGGTGTTGTATTAGTATGTTGTGTGTTTATAGTAGCCGCCCCTGATGTTATCTCAGGAGCAGCCACATTATCAAAGGGGGTATTTTTAGGTACAACTGTGTTCTTATTGAAGTAACTTATTGTTCGTTGTACTGATGGATTAACGATGTTATTTTCTTTGGCAGGCATTATAGAGATTGCAGGTGCAGAGTTCATTATTCTTTCAGTGCCTGATTTGATGTTGTTATTTATGATTGCTGAATAGGACGGATTACTCATTGATTTCAATGCAATAGTAAGTTTTTTAAATCCGTTATGTGCTAATAAAACAAAATCGTTATCACTAAAGCCATTAAGCCAATTACCTGAACTTGTGAGTATAATAATATTGCCATCTATATTGTACTTAGTTAAAGCAGATTCCAACTGTTTAACTCCAGCTGCATTGTTTGTACTAAAGGTAGAATCAAAGATGACCTTCAAAGTTAGAGGTTCAATAACGGTTAATCTTAATCCTGTATTTCTGTCGTCAAAATAGATTACATTATTACCTATCTGAGCCTCACGGGTTATTTGTGATGCCGGATTACCTACACCTCGTGCATATAATTGCATTATTCTCATTTTGTTTATAACCCACCCTTTTTACTCATCATCATTACAAAAAGTAGTCCGCCGCCAATAGCAATATATGGCAGATACTTTTTATTTTTATTCGAAATTAAATCGACAAGTACCAGTAAAACTATGACAACAAAAATTGTCAGTTCAGGTTTTATTAGATGAAGACTATTAAATAGATTATTTAAATTTGTATTCACTTTATTATATCAATTAGAATTAAATGAAAGTATATTAAGTTTTAGTGAGCTCCAAGCGCACCGAATATTACTTGTGAATGAGCCATAAATTGAACCATTGCATTTACCGATGAATTCATTAAATTCAGCATTGGTGAAGGATCAACACCTAAAAAGATAATTATTATTGCCAATGGAACCAGCATGGCATATTCTCTGAATGTTAAATCTTTAAGCAATGACCATTTTTTATTTACCGGACCTAGAAAAACTCTTTGCATTGCCCACAGCATATAACCCGCACCAAGTATAATCCCCGACAACGAAATAACGGTAATTATTCTTATTGAATTAACGCTAAAAGCGCCTAAAAAGACAAAAACTTCAGAAATAAAACTACTTAATCCCGGCAGTCCGATTGCTGCAAAGAACGCAATAGTAGTGAAGCCGGCATAGATAGGCATCTGAGTAGCTAAACCGCCGAAAGCACTCATATCTCTAGTATGTGCTCTATCATAAAGTACTCCGACTACCAGGAACAACATAGCTGTTATCGTACCGTGATTAAACATTTGCAGTATTGCACCTGAAATTCCTATGGTGGTTAACGATGCCATACCAAGTAATACAATACCCATGTGGGAAATTGAAGAGTAAGCTATCATCTTCTTAAAATCTTTCTGAGCCATTGCGCATAGCGCTCCATAGACAATATTAATCATCCCGAATAAAGCAATATACCAGACTAAATGTTTAGTTATTTCAGGAAATACCGGAAAACTTATTCTTAAGATACCGTAAGCCCCCATTTTTAATAAAATACCTGCAAGAATAACACTGACAGCCGTCGGCGCTTCAACGTGTGCATCAGGTAACCAGGTGTGGAATGGAAACATCGGAATTTTAATTGCGAATCCAATAAATAACAGCAGGTATGCAATGAATCTAAGATTGTGTGGATTCAAGGGCGAGAGTATACCGTTTGTTGTAAAGTTTTTTGGATTCATCATTGATAACATATTGAAAGTGAATACCTTAGAGCCATCTGCCAAAGTTTCCTTAGTACTGAGATACAATCCAATCATTACTAATAGGATAAGAACGCTCCCCAATAAAGTGTATAGGAAAAACTTAATAGCAGCATATTCTTTTCTTGGTCCACCCCAAATTCCAATTAGAAAATACATAGGCAAAAGCATTAATTCCCAGAAAATATAGAATAAAAAGAAATTAAGAGCCACAAAAACTCCCATCATTCCAGTATCAAGCAGCAAAAACAAAGCAAAATAACCTTTAATGGATTTTTTAATGGTCCAAGAAGAAAGAGTTGCTATAAAAACCACTATTGCAGTTAATAACATCAGCGGTACACTTAAACCGTCAACGCCTAAAAAATAATCTATTTTGATTCTCCCAATCCAGGCTAAGCCGGTAATATTAATCCAATTAAATTTTTCTATAAATTGAAAAGTATTCGGATCATTAATTCCTCCTAAAGAAAAATTATATGAACTGATAAGAAAAATCGTAGCAATTAACTGTATAGCGGTAATTAAAAGCGTAAGGCTTTTAATACCTCTTTCTTGTGATTTGGGTATGAAGAAAATGATTATCATTCCTACAATAGGAAGGAACGTTATAAACGATAAGATCGGAAAATTTCCCATATTTTTATTTACCTAAGAATTTCGAACTAAAATGACTTAAATATGAATAATAATATTACTAACGAAAAAATAACAAACATTATATACGTTTGAACTTTACCTGTCTGAAACCTTCGAAAAAATAGCCCTATAATTCCGCTTAAATATGCTATAAAGTTTACTATGCCATCTACAACCACGTTGTCGAATTTTCCGACAAAACCGGATAATTTTATAGTAAGTGTTGCAGAGCCGTTAACCGTGCCGTCTATTATGTGGTTGTCGAACCAGGATAATACTTTACTTATTCCAAGAATAGAGGCGACAAAGGTTGCATTATATATTTCATCGAAATACCATTTATTAAATGATAAATCGTAAAACGGCTTTATTTTATTTGCAAATTTATCGGGATTAATTTTTTTCCATTGGTACATTAAATAAGCTAATAAAATTCCGGAAAGAGCCAAAAATAGCGATATCATAAAAGAAGGAATACGTGCATTGTGCGTTGCCTCAGTATAAGCGGTGGAATATGTAATTTCTTCCTTTTGATTTTCAACAGATATTTTCCTGCTTGTTTTATCAGCTATCATAAATTGATACCGCGACGAATTGGGTACAACAATTTCCGGTGTTTTTACCCATTTTGATAAAAATACGCCTTGTTCAGGATTAAGTGGATTCGGAGTGTACC
>CBFDUR010000317.1:0-3550 GCA_965613005.1 uncultured Ignavibacteriales bacterium | reverse complement strand
AATAATCGGGATTTTTCTGAATAATTTATTTCCGTCATTAATTGATAGAGTTTCTTCTCCATGTATTTCATCGCTTCGCTGAAAGGATATTCCTCTACTAACATTGCTCTCCACATTCAAATATCCTTTCTTGACTAATGCATCTAAATGGCGTTTTACTCCAAAGGTTGAAAAAATCCCAAATTTTTTTCCAATTTCTCTGAGTGTAGGCGGATATCCGTTTTCATCTCTAAATTGCTTTATGAATAATAATATTGATTTCTGTCTGTCGGTTAATTGTTTCTTCATGATAATAGTGCTCAATTGTTCACTACAAATATAGTGATCAAATGTGCACTTGTCAATAGCCTTTTAAAATTTTTTTTCTTAGCTTTGATGTAAATATTTTTACCGGGTTTAACTCTATGATTAAATAAAAATAACTTAGACAGTCATAAATAGGTAGAATAAAAATCTTAAAATTAAGTTAATGCAAGAATAGTTTCGATACTTTTCTTTTAAAATAGAATAAGACTTACTTTCGTTTAAGAAGTGATTTTTTTAGACTAATTGTTTTAGTTTAAAAAAGTTGTTTTAAATTATCAATTAAAATAAGAAAACTCAGCTTAAATGAGGTTTCCCAAAAGTGTCATTCTGAGGAACGAAACGACAAAGGATCTAAAAATTTACGTTATTAAAGAGATTCTTCGCTTTCCGTCTGGAGCGGACAGGTAGCTCAGAATGACAATTTTTTGCTTTTTGAATAACCTCGGCTTTATGGGATCTAAATTGAGCTAGTGTTAATGTAAGTTTAATAAAACTGTATGTCGTTACGAGTGCCCAATAGGTTTGAAGCCCTTTATCCGGAAGGCGGGCAAGGCTTGCCCCGTCGCTTGTGCTCCTCGCAATGACAATCAAGAATCGCTCAATTTAGATAGAAATAGTTTTTGAAGTGTTTTGGCTTTTTTAACAGATATATAGATCAAACCTCAACGTTTTTCGTATTTTTTAGATGAATAAGCCAATTTCGTTTATCTTCAATTTTACCATAATGAATACCGGTGATTTCATTAAAGAGTTTCAAAGCAATTTCATCAGGTTCACCGTTGTTTATATTCATCTGAACATCTTTATACTTCAGCCATCCTACAGGGGATATAACAGCGGCAGTTCCAGTTCCAAATACACCTAAAAGATTACCTTTTTTATATTGTTCAACTACTTCATTAATGTCGATAAGTCTTTCCGTGGGATTCAACCCCCAATCGGACAAGATTTGCAATACAGAGTCTCTGGTAATTCCAGGCAAGATACTACCGGTTAATTTAGGTGTGGTAATTTCATCTTTGAATCTAATAAAGATATTCATCGTTCCCACTTCTTCGATGTACTTCTGTTCTATACCATCCAACCAAAGCACTTGTGTAAAACCTTTCTTTTTTGCTTCGTAAGCAGCTAGAAGACTAGCTGCATAGTTAGCAGGAGTTTTGCAATCGCCCAGTCCTTTACGAACTGCCCGTACATAATCATCCTGTGCTAAAATTTTTACGGGTTTGAATCCTTCTTCCGGGTAATAAGCACCTACAGGGGATAGCAATATTATGAACTTATAATTCTGAGAAGGTCGCACACCTAAAGATACATCGGTACCGAACATAAAAGGTCGAATGTAAATCGATTCACCTACTTTTGCCGGTATCCAGTCCTGCTCAACTAATAATAACTCATTTAAAGCATGCAATAAAAATTGAACATCTATTGGCGGCATACAAACCTTTATAGCTGAATGGTTCAGCCTTTTGAAATGTTTTTCCGGTCGGAAAATAACAATTTCGCCGGAAACAGTTTTGAAAACCTTAAGCCCTTCAAATATCCCCTGTCCGTAATGCAAAAACATCATACCGGGATGGACCTCCAAATTATGAAGGGGTCTTATTTCCGGATTATGCCAGCCGTTTTCAGGGCTATAATCCATTTCGAAAATATGATCGGTGAATATCTTTCCGAAACCAAGCGTCTCAGGTAAAACTACTTTTCCGTTTCTTTCTTTTAACTTATATTTAATTTTTTCCATAATCCCACTTAATTTTTTATCATTATAAAAACCATATCCATATTTACAAAATTTTATTGATATTTTAAAATAAAAATGCCCGGTGGAGGGCTACCGGGCATGGGGAAGATTCATTAAGGGGGGTATACTTAATGAATCGGAATATATTGAATATAAAACCAATTTTTAAACACATCTTATTATATTTCCAACTGACGGTTTTTTCAGCAGTTGGATACCACAATTTCGCTGATGAGTTATTAATATATACAATGTGTGTTAAATTATTTGTTCATATTAAACTCATAATTTCAAAATAATACTTAATATCCCTTATGTTGAATTTTTTTACCTTTTCTTCATAAGTACTGTTCCATACTACACCCATCGCACGGAAGTATTTGTATTTTTTATCACAAAAAAAACAGAATTAAAAAAAATAAGCAATAAGATTAATATTGAATCAATTCTATTTTCAGAAGATCAACATCCACAGGACATAATCGAGGATAAGGATTAGCGCAGAAGAAAGGACAAAGGATCTGATAGTTGCATGCCCAACTCCTTCGGCACCTCCTTCAGTTCTGAAACCTATATGGCAACCTAGCAATGCGGTAACGGCGCCAAAAAAGACAGCCTTAATCAACCCGGCCATCAAATCGGAAAACAGAAAAAACCTTTTAACTGAAAGGAAAAACACGAAGAATGAAACCCCCAAAAAATAATTAGCTACAACATACGCTCCGATTACAGCAACAACATCGGCAAATACTACTAATAAAGGCAACATCAATACAGATGCGAGAAATCTGGGCATAGCCAGAAATCTTACGGGACTAATTGCCATTGTTTCTAATGCATCAATCTGCTCGGTAACTTTCATTGTACCAAGTTCGGCTGCAATTGATGCTCCTACTCTCCCCGCTATTATAATACCCGTCAATACGGGACCTAATTCGGTTATTATTGCACGACTAGTAGTTGCGCCCAAAAAAGACATGGGTACAATCCCTTTTAATTGATAAGCCGCCTGCCAAGAAGCTACCGCACCGGTAAATATTGCAACAATCAAAACTAACGGCAGTGAATCTACACCAATGTGTTCCAACTGATAAAGGATTAATTGCCGGCTACGCGGAATTGTTGGAAAACTTTTTATTATACGCCATAAAAGGTTGACAACTTGACCTACCTCCTGGATAAACTTCAGCGCCTTTTCGCCTATTTTTTGTAAAGCTTTAGAAAACAATAAAAAACCTATTAACTTGAACTTTTTAATTTACTAAAAATTATTACTTTTTATTGGGATCTCAATATCGGCAATTAACTATTTCTATGAATCACAATTAATTTATTTTGGCTCTATATGAAATACAGTGGGTAATCAAATTTAAGTTTACCGGAAATGAAGTAAATCATATTTATAAAGTTATCAATATTTCTAAAACCACGAGCTCTTCTTTTTGCCAATTGTATTTTAGAATTTATCCCTTCCAATATTCCATTATTTATTTTACT
>CBFDUR010000316.1:0-3554 GCA_965613005.1 uncultured Ignavibacteriales bacterium | reverse complement strand
GAATAGAATAACTTTAGGGGGTTGGATAGAACAACTTATCCCACCCCCTAAATATGACTTATTTCCCGGTGATTCTTAAATAAAGTGGCGTTTTGAACTGTATGCTAAACTTTATTCCGATTTTCTGAAGACTTTCGGATGAATATGAAAATTAATCAATAAGCAAGACGTATTTAATAATTTCATTTTAAAGTTTCCAATCTTTATATTAACAATAATCAAAGCTTTTTCATAAAAAATACCGTTTTTGTGGAAACTCATAAATTGAATATAATATTAAGGAAAAATACTTTTTCTGACTTAAGTCAAAGTTTAATTGTTATTCTATGAGTAATTTAGTTTTGATAAAAAATAAAAAATAGAAGAAATAAAAATCATTACACAAGACATTAAACCGACAGCGCCAAAAGAAAAACATCCGACTATTTTTGCTGCTTCCGATTCACTTTCAAGTGACGATATTCTGCAATCGGTAAACGATTACAATCCCATATCGTCATATTATCAAATGTTATTTGAAAGGGAAGATCAATTTGAGTGGAAATAAATTGAACAATGACATGATGTTTGAAAAGTTAATGTTAAAAAAAACTAATGGTTCTATCTAAAAAGTTAACCGGACATTGTTATCAAGCGGTATCCAATAAAATTGAAGATAATTATTATAAGGTATTAATTATAAAAAAGAAAAATTCAGTAGGAAGTTAATTATGTTGGGAACAGAAATTGTAAGCGCTAAAACGCCGTCTTTTAAAATGGTAGTTAAATATTTTGTAACTGCAATCTTCTCTTTTCTTCTACTTAATTTCCTTTTAATGATCAATTATACTTCTATAGCAGGATATTTTTTCCAACCTAGAATACTTGCACTAGTGCATATCGGAACTCTCGGATGGATTACGATGATTATTTTCGGTGCTCTTTTTCAACTTGTACCTGTTGTACTCGAGGTAAAACTTTTCAGTGAAACACTTGGAGAAATTCAATATTGGATTTTTACGATAGGCATAATTGGATTAGTGACTGCATTCTGGAATTTTGATATCCGATTGCATCTGCTTATTTCGGCTATTATGATTGTTATTGCCATGATTATTTTTATTGTAAATTTAACCATTACGATGTTCAATGTAAAAAAATGGAATATTACGGGTGCATACTTGATCGCTGCGTTGTTTTATCTTTTATCAACGGCTGCAGCAGGACTATTAATGGCGATAAATTTGGGCTATCCTTACATCCATGGAAATCATATTCAATATCTAAGACTCCATGCAGATGTTGCTTTGATTGGATGGGTTTTAATGGTAATAATGGGTGTCTCTTATAAATTAATTCCCATGTTCACTCTTTCGCATGGTTATTCTATGAAACCGGCATGGGTTACATTTTTCTTAATAAATACTGGACTTCTCGGAATCACTACCGTGATGCATTATCAACATTTAAATAGTCTTTATTTTACTTTTTTACTTCTGATAATCGCCGGTGTTTTAACATATTTATTTGAGATATATTTAATATTGAAAGCTAGGGTAAGAAAAAAAATTGATATCGGTATTAAACATAGTATCGCGGCATTTGCCTTCCTTTTTGTAGCTACTATTTTAGGACTTTTATTGACTTTTGTAGATTTTAAAAACCAAGGCGTTACGTTTAGTTTAATACTAGTTTACGGCTACACAGTTATCTTCGGATTTATTTCAATGTTAATCATAGGACAGTTATACAAAATTCTTCCTTTCCTGGTTTGGTTTCACAAATACAGCAGCAAAGTAGGGACTGAACCTGTGCCTTTGCTGAAAGATATGTTTTATGAAAAAGTTGCTAATACAGAATTTATAATAATGATTATTGCAATAACAGGTGCATTAATAGGACTCGGAATTAATGTTTCCGGTATTGTTTTAATTTCTTTTTCGTTGATGTTTTTAGCTTCTCTATTATTTACATTTAACATGATAACTATTTTTAAAAAGTAAGGTGATAAAATGATAACCGAGCAAGCAATATTGGACACTTTAAGACAAATTATAGACCCTGAAATAGGATTAAATATTGTGGAATTAGGGTTAATTTATAATATTGAGATAAGCGATAAAGCAACGCATGTTACTATGACACTTACTACTCCAGGTTGTCCAATGCACACAAGTATGGTAGCATGGGTAGAAACAGCGTTGAAATCATTGGATGATGCAAAAGAAATAATCGTTGATTTGGTATGGGAACCTAAATGGACTCCGGACATGATGAGCGATGAAGCTAAAAAACAATTGGGTTTTACTTATTAGGAAACGAAGATGTTCAGTACGGTAAGATACTTCATTAAAACCAGCGTTATATTTTTGATAATCGGTATTCTGACAGGCTTGTACATGTCTTTTGCAAAAAGTATCTTTAATATCAGTTACGGACCCGAATTGTTATCGGCTCACACTCATATTATACTTGTTGGTTCTGTGATGATGATGATTATGGGGGTAGCTCTATGGTTTTTTCCAAGGGCTGAAAAAAAAGATAAAAGATATAATCCGGATCTAATTTTAGCAACGTATTGGATAATGGTCTTATCAACAGCTTTAAGATATGTTTTCGAAGTTGTTGCAAGTTTTTTATTTGCAAGCTGGTTGATTATTGCTATTTCCATTGCATCTTTTTTTCAAGTAGTTGGTATAATAATATTCTTTTATTCTATATGGGGTAGAATTCGATCGGTAGGAAGTCATCTGAGGGAAGCTAAGGGAGAAAAATTCTAAATTTATTGCTGCTATCAGTTTTTAAAAAAAACATTTAATCGGGAATAATAACATTAGGATTATTTCATCGGTTGATGATCAATCATTTTATAATAAATGAAAATTGTTATATGTGCGGAAACAGATTTGATAATTTACTTTGTGTTTCCACCTGTCCGGTAAATTGCATTAAACAAATTTTTATGGGATAGCATAACGGAAACATAATTTTTGAAACATTATAAAGAATCAACGACTTGGATTTTGAGAAATTAAAAACATTAATTTTTCATTTTATTTTTTTAGTCTTAATTTGGATTTATAAGAATCATCAAATGTGATGGATTAAATTATATTATTTTCAATTCAGGGGCATTGTGAAAAATCTACAAAACTTTACCGGTAAAGGCACTTATCAATTGATATTATACCTTGATGAAGAAAAAATCATTCAAGTCGGCAGTTTGGGACGTTTTAAGTTTCTAACAGGTTACTACAATTACATAGGCAGTGCACACGGCAATGGCGGATTAAAAGCACGCTTATCTCATCATATAAAAACGACAAGCAAACCACATTGGCATATAGATTACCTTCGTACTTTTGCAGAGGTTAAGGAGATATGGAGTATAAGCTCAGAAAAATTTTTTGAACACCAATGGGCAGAATATATGCTCCGAATGCCCGGCGCATTGTTTTTTATAAACGGATTTGGTTCTTCCGATTGTGATTGCATTAGCCATTTATTTTATTTTAAGGAATATCCCTCTTTCGAGAGTTTTCAAAATCTGATTGATGAGTTACCGGAGGATTTTA
>CBFDUR010000315.1:0-3562 GCA_965613005.1 uncultured Ignavibacteriales bacterium | reverse complement strand
ATTTCCTCTATGAGCAGGCAAACAGTGCATGAATATATAGTCACTTTTAGCATATTTAACAAGCCCAGGATTCACACTATATTTTTGGAATATATTTTTCCTTTTTTCTGCTTCCGATTCTTGCCCCATGCTTGCCCAAACATCGGTATAAATAATATCGGCATCTTTAACAGCTTCTACCGGGTCTTCCAAAATCTCTACCTTGCTCCCAATATATCCGGCATTTTGAAGAGCACTGTCGATAAATTGTTTTTGCGGTTGATAATCTTTTGGTGAAGCAATCGCTATATCAATTCCTACTTTAGAACATCCATATAAAAGACTATGAGACACATTATTACCATCTCCTATATAAGATAGTTTCAAACCTCTAAGTTTATCTTTTTTCTCTAAGATAGTAAATAAATCAGATAATACTTGACAAGGATGCAGCAGATCGGTTAATCCATTAATAACCGGAATTGCAGCATTTTCAGAAAGTTCCATTACATCTTGATGTGAAAAAGTCCGGATCATGATTCCGTCAAGATAACGCGATAATACCTTAGCAGTATCGGCGATACTTTCACCCCTGTTTAATTGTAAATCCGAAGGTCCGAAATACATCCCTATTCCACCCAATTGATAAATTCCGGTTTGAAATGAAATTCTAGTACGTGTGGACGGTTTCGAAAAAATCATCCCAAGAGTCTTACCTTCTAAAAGTCGGTGTGATTCCCCTGTCAATTGTTTCATTTTTAAAATAGCACTTAGTTCAAATATTTGTTCGATTTCTTCCAATGACAAGTCATTAATCGAAACAAGATTTTTACCTTTCATCTTTATCGACATATTATCCTCTCTCGCAATTTAGTTAATGATTTATGAGTTTACTCTAGGATGTACCGATGCGTTATTTTAAACTCCGTGAAAATTTCCTATTCATTTCAAAATAAAAGATTCTTTCGTCACTTCGCTTCTTCGGAATAACCCTATTGAGCTTTTTAGAATGGACTCATATAAATTTTTTTTCTCTCAAAATACTTTCTATCGTTACTGCACCGAGTTCTTGAAGTTCATATTTAACACGAGTACTGGGCTTATTGATTTTAAGTATTCTCCCAAGATCAATTGGAGTACCGATTACGACCGAATCACAATCGGTTCTGTTAATTGTTGCTTCCAAATCCTTAATTTGTTTTTTGCCGTAACCCATTGCGGGTAATAAAGTTCCTATTTTCGGATATTTCTTATAAGTATCGCTAATGGTACCTACCGTAAAAGGACGCGGATCTACGATTTCGGCAGCACCGTAATTCCAAGATGCAACCATTCCTGCGCCGTACTCCATTTCACCGTGAGTTAACGTTGGTCCGTCTTCAACTACAAGTACTCTTTTCCCTTTTATTAACTCAGGCTTTTCCACAAACAAAGGTGAAGCAGCTTCAATTATAACGGCATTTGGGTTAACGGTGCGAATACTATTGCGAACAAAAGTTACATTCTTTGGCTCGGCAGAATCAACTTTATTAATAATCGCCACATCCGCCAATCTTAACGAAGTATTACCCGGATAATAAGTAAGCTCATGTCCGGGACGGTGAGGATCTAAAACAGTAAAAATAAGATCGGACTTGTAAAAAGGGATATCGTTATTTCCTCCATCCCATATAATAATATCAGCTTCTTTTTCAGCTTCTTCCAATATTTCTTTATAATCCACACCTGCATAAATAACACTACCCATTGCAATGTGCGGTTCATATTCTTCCATTTCTTCTATTGTACAGTTATATTTATTCAAGTCTTCCAAAGTTGCAAACCGTTGCACTTTTTGTTGAACAAGGTTACCGTAAGGCATGGGATGTCTTATGGAAACAATTTTTTTACCGGCTTCTCTTAAAACCTTAACGATTTTTCTTGATGTTTGAGATTTACCGCAACCGGTACGAACGGCAATTATTGAAATCACCGGTTTTTTACTTTTTAACATAGTTTCATTCGTTCCGAGTAATCTGAATGAAACTCCATTGGCATTTACCTGCGATGCTTTGGTCATTACATAATTAAACGGTAAATCGGAATATGAAAAAACCACTTCGTCAACTTTCAATTGCTTTATTAAATTGTTTAACTCGGCTTCATCATAAATTTTTATTCCTTTTGGATATAATCTACCGGCAAGTTCGGGAGGGTAAATGCGACCGTTAATGTTGGGGATTTGAGTAGCCGTAAATGCGACTACGTAATAGTCTTCGTTATCTCTGAAATATACATTAAAATTATGAAAATCACGCCCGGCCGCCCCCATAATAAGAACATTTCTTTTTGACATGACATCACCTTTCTATGAATTTTTTAGAATTTTTTTACCTAAAGTTCATCGGTTTAAATATTATCTTTATTATGAACAAATTAACGTTTAAAAATAATGAATATAAAGGATAAATGCTTGACAAATCAAATAATTACGAGTAAACGATTTTTTCGCATAATTATGTAAAAAAGGGACTGATTTTACAGTTTTTGACTTCGAAATTGATAATTTATTCAACGGTTACACTTTTAGCCAAATTTCTCGGTTGATCAACATTTAATCCTTTTTTAACTGCAATATGATAAGCCAATAATTGCAGAGGAATAACGGTAAGCAGTGGGGTAAGCATTCTGATGGTTTCAGGAATTTTTATTGAATAATCTACCAAGTTATCGATATAATTATCATTCTCGTTGGCGATAGCAATAATTCTTCCTTTACGAGCCTTAACCTCTTGAATATTGCTGATAATTTTTTCGTAAGTAGAATCTTTGGGAGCGATAAATATTGCGGGCATATTTTCATCAATAAGAGCAATTGGACCATGCTTCATTTCGGCAGCGGGATACCCTTCGGCATGAATATATGAAATTTCTTTTAGCTTCAATGCACCTTCCAGCGCAACAGGAAAGTTATATCCTCTCCCTAAATAAAGAAAATTTTCAGCATCTTTAAATTCATCAGCTATTGCCTTTCCATCGACTAAACTCATATTTTTCTTTCGTGCAATCAACAGGGTAATCAGCGCCATTACAACTAACTGCGATGTGAATGCTTTAGTTGAAGCAACTCCTATTTCCGGACCGGCATGTGTATAAACACCTGAGTGTGTTTCACGCGCAATTGAAGAACCAACGACATTACAAATTCCGAGACATAGTGCACCACGTATTTTTGCTTCCCGCAATGCTGCAAATGTATCGGCTGTTTCACCGCTTTGTGATATAAAAAAGATAGTATCATCTTTGTTCACTATGGGATTCCTGTATCTGAACTCAGAAGCATATTCAACTTCGGTGGGTATGCGGGTAAATTGTTCAAACATATATTCACCGGTCAACCCTGCATGCCAAGAAGTACCGCATGCAGAAATAATTATTCTTTCCGAATCTACCAATCTATCAACAACTGCTTCCAGCCCACCTAATTTTGAAGTACCGTTTTCTATTATAATCCTACCGCGCATAGAATTATATATGGATTCGGGCTGCTCCATTATTTCTTTCAACATAAAATGACGATAGCCGCCTTTTTCGGCCATGACCG
>CBFDUR010000314.1:0-3585 GCA_965613005.1 uncultured Ignavibacteriales bacterium | reverse complement strand
AATTCTTTATCTACATTCGGAAATTTGCTGAATGAGAATACTGGAATTTTTATCGCATAACCTTCTTTTTTAGGGTTAAAATTAAAATCTTTTATCAATTTGAGCCAATCAGACTTAAATGCATCTACATCTTTAAGTTTAAGAAAGAAATTTTGGAATGAAATTGAAAAACATAACAGCAATTACTTTTTGAAAAACATATAAGTAACGGTATCATTACAATCCAACCAAAATCCTTTGCAGCTTAATATCCGGCAGATAGAAAATAAATCAGGTTCAACCTTTATTTACAGTTGCAAGAGTTTTTAAAATACCTTTTAACAATTCATAAAAATGTATAACCGTTTCAATATTAACTTTTTCGTCGGGTGAATGCGCTCCCTGGATTGTAGGACCAAAAGAGACCATATCCAACCCTGGATTTTTATTACCTAAGATTCCGCATTCTAATCCTGCATGAATAGCCTTAATTTCAGGTTCTTTATTGAATAAGTTCTTATATACATTAATCGAAGTTTTCAATATTTGAGAATTCATGTCAGGTTTCCAACCGGGATATTCATTCCCAATTTCGATATTTGCATCTGCCAGTGAAAAAATTGCTAAGACGCTTTGCGCAATATATTGTTTGGCGCTTTCAATAGAACTTCGTTGGCTGGTTCCAATAATTATCGAATCTTCTCCTGTAGTGATAGTTGCTAAATTGGTTGAGGTTTCTATGAGATCGGGGATATCTTGGCTCATCGAAATAACCCCGGAAGGTAAGGCTAATAACGTATCGATAATTCTATTGGAAAAATCTGTATCGAATACAAAATTGGAAGATTCATCCGATTTTTGGAAAGTTATACTTATTTTCTCATCCGAAGATTTCAATTCGTTTCTAATTCGCGATTCCAATTCTTTTATCAAATTATTTGCTTTATTTACCTCTGAACTACTGATATATAGAAGAGCTTCAGCTTCTCTTGGTATAGCATTTCGTTTACTTCCGCCTTCGAGTTTGGAAACATAAAATTCAAGACCTTCCAGAGATTTCAATACCCTAGTCAATATTTTAATTGCATTTCCTCTTCCTAGATTAATATCCAAGCCTGAATGCCCGCCTTTTAAACCGCTCACTATTAAATTATAAGCCGAAGTATTATTTGGAACTAGTTCTTTTTCCAAGTTGAAAGTTCCAACCGTATCGATGCCGCCGGCACAACCTACATAGAATGCACCATCCTCTTCGGAATCCATATTCAGCAAAATCTTACCTGTAATAAAACCCGGTTTGAGGCTATTTGCACCCGTTAATCCGGTTTCTTCATCTATGGTAAATAATATTTCCAAAGGTCCATGAATAACATCTTTATCAGTTATAATTGATAGAGCAGCAGCAATTCCAATTCCGTTATCGCTTCCTAACGTAGTACCGTCAGCGGTAATCCAGCCATCTTCTTTTTTTAGCTTGAGGGGATCATTTTCAAAATCGTGTATTATATTTTTATTTTTTTCACCCACCATATCTATGTGCCCCTGTAGTACGACTACAGGCACTCCCTCATATTCTTTTGTAGCGGGTACTTTTACCACTATATTGCCTACCTTATCTTCCCTAAAGGTAAGATTCATATCTTTAATTAATTTCCGCAAATAATCCCTTATTTTTCCTTCTTTTTTTGAAGGACGGGGAATTTGACTTATTTCATAAAATCTTTGCCATAAGATTTCCGGTGTTAAACCCTGGATTGCACTTTCTAACATTTCTTCCTCCTGATAAATAGTTTTAAAAATTTAATATTTAATTCTCAATTTTTTACTATTAAACCGTCTCGGCTGTTTTTTGTTTCGCAGCCAATCTTGCATTCTTCATATCCATTTCCGTAAGATATTTTTTACGAATACGAATGTTGGAAGGTGTTACCTCAACATATTCATCATTGGTCATCCACGTGATAGCTTGTTCGAGAGATAAAATTGTAGGAGGTTCAAGTCTTATTGCTTCATCGGCTCCGGCAGCACGCATATTTGTTAACTGTTTGGTTTTAGTAACATTAACACGCATATCTTTACTTCTTGAATTTTCACCAACCACCATACCTTCATAAACTTTAGTTCCCGGTGCAATAAAAAAGACGGCTCGTTCTTGTAATTTAAACATAGCATAAGCCGATGAGATTCCGGCTTCCATTGCTACGAGTGCACCCCGCTGCCTATGAACGATTTCACCTTTAAACGGTTCATATCCTTCAAAGTTATGATGAAGAATCCCGTTACCTTTGGTATCGGTCATAAATTCAGCTCTGTATCCGATTAACCCTCGTGCCGGCATAATAAATTCAAGCCTGGTATTTTCTTTAAAAGTGAGCATATTTTTCATCTCTGCTTTTCTTTTACCCAGTTTTTCAATTACTACACCGACAAATTCCTCCGGCACATCAATTATTACATGTTCCATCGGTTCGCATAAAACCCCATCAATTTTTTTAATTATAACTTGAGGTTTACTTAATTGAAGTTCATAACCTTCCCGCCTCATATTTTCAACCAATATTGACAAGTGCAGTTCACCTCTGCCGCTCACTCGAAATACATCGGGTGAATCAGTCATTTCTACACTCAAACTTACATTAGATTTTAATTCCCTAGCTAATCTTTCACTAATGTTTCTTGTCGTTACAAATTTTCCTTCCCGACCGACAAACGGTGAATTATTAATTATGAAATTCATCGTAATAGTTGGTTCATCAATTGCTACAAAAGAAAGCGGTTCAGGTTTTAATGGACTAGCAATGGTATCACCGATATCAACGTCTTCCAGTCCTGCTATAGCGCCAATATCTCCACCGGTTAATTGCTGTACATCTACTCTTTTAATATTTTCAAAAGTATAAATTTTAGAGATTTTAGCATTTACCTTTACACCGTTCTTTGTGATAAGAACAATACTATCACCGACATTAACGGTTCCGTGTTTTATTCTTCCTATTCCTATTCTTCCAAGATAATCATTATAATCAATAGCAGAGATCAACATTTGAAAAGGCTCGTCAAGATTTGCTTCAGGCGCCGGAACATTTTCAGTAATAATTTTTAAAAGCGGTTCTAATGATTCATTCGGATCTTCAAGATTAATTTTGGCAATTCCTTCTTTAGCTATTGAATACACATACGGAAAATCCAATTGTTCTTCATTAGCATCCAAAGAAACAAAAAGATCGAACACCTCGTTAAGAACTTCATTCGGTCGAGCATCCTTTCTGTCTATTTTGTTAATAACAACAATAGGTTTTAATCCGAGGTCTAGTGATTTTTTAAGAACAAATTTAGTTTGTGGCATTGGTCCTTCAAAAGCATCAACAAGTAGTAGAACACCATCAGCCATTTTAAGTACGCGTTCAACCTCGCCTCCAAAATCCGAGTGTCCCGGGGTGTCGATTAGATTAATCTTAGTTCCATTATATGGGATGCTAATATTTTTTGATAGGATAGTAATACCGCGTTCTCTTTCCAAGTCATTTGAATCCAAAAATCTTTCTCGCACAACTTGATTTTTTCTGAATACGTGGCATTGTTTTAACATCTGATCTACAAGGGTTG
>CBFDUR010000313.1:0-3586 GCA_965613005.1 uncultured Ignavibacteriales bacterium | reverse complement strand
CATTGTTTTAGTAAAATACAAATCGGATTTCCCTAATTCTACTTTCAACCCGGGAGTTACGGAATCAGAACAGGGAAGAAATAGTGTTAACAAAATAAAAGGAATAGAATTAAATAGATATTTCATTTCCATCCCTTACATTTTTAATTCAAAACTAAGCCACCATTGGGCAATTCTGAAAAAAGTATCGAATTCCGGATCAATTGTTAAACGTGCATTAAAAGCTCGTGTTATTGATGCATTAAAGCTCAAGAATAATTTAGTAAATTTTTCACTAATTTTCTTTTCAGGCTGAGTATAGGCTTCACCGAAATTATACTCTGCTTTAAATGTGGTATCGATTGTTTTTTCACGCTTGGTAAAGTAAGCAATTGTTTTATCGGTTATATCCCATTCAGTGAAGATTCTATTTACCCCCAGCATCATTCCCCAATTTTTTCCTAGTTTAAAGTTGACTAGAATGGGAATTTGTAATGAAAATTTATTTGCCGAGTAATTCCATACTAAAGTTTTATCTTCAAGAAGTTTTTGATAGTATTTTCTATTATACTGCTGATTCGAGCTTGTATAAATATATTTAGATTCTCTTACAGCGTAGGTAGGTTCATCGGACGTTACGGTTACGTTATTTGAACTAATATAAAATCCAATATTTATTGAATTTTTTTTGCTAAGCTTCCAATTAAAATTTAGCATCATCTCTTGAAGATTATCGATACGTTTGCCACTGCCGTGCCTCAAATCGTGAGTAAAAGAAACCCCATAGTTTTTTGACCAGCTTCCATCATAAGTACTGACCCATCTGGATGAATTATTTGATGTATCATATATTGTTGAGCTTGTTAAAAGATCTACATTACTTCTTGAATATTTATAATAAAATCCAATTGTTTTATTATTCTTCATCCTGTTTGCAAAATTAATCCCTATATATCTTGTCGCTCCGGTATGATTCCAATACTGAACTGTCAAATAATTTGAATAATTATAAAACCAGGAGTCGGAAACCTCAGGTGTATTTTGCTTACTGTAATAATTGGTTAACGCACGGTAATTTTGTTTCGCTTTACCCTCAAGTATCCCTGCTTTTAAACCGGATGTTATGCTTTTTACCGGCAAATAATTAACACCGGCACTTATATCAAAGTGATGATAACTCTCATCTCTATTTTGGTATTGAGAATTCGACCAATCTTGATTATCGGTATTTCCGTATTCGTCACTGTAATTGTTTGAATATCCCCCGTCGCGCGAAAAGATGACACCGTCAATAGCAAGTCCGAAATTTAGGTTATCAAATAAACTATAACCTGCAAATACCGAATACAATTGTGCATCGGTAATCATATCATTCCGCCCGGTATACCGGTTTTTTATAGGTACCGGACCAGCAGCTTTCATCGAGGCACCAAAAGCATTATAACCATAAACAGGATTATAAATTCCGTAAGGCATCCGGTAATATTTATCTTCTCCATGAATAAATTGGAAAGAACCCCCGATAAAAAATTTTTTCCTCAATTCACTCAACGGATAAGCTAAAATTCCAAGCGAAACAATCGGCTCCGGCTCTATCCGCGATACACTCATCCAGCGGGGATCATAATAGGCATGGTAGCGCACGTATTCACTAGCAAAATATCGAGGTATGATATAGTTTGAAACTATGGGAGGTTCCGTTCTGTCCCCTCTAAAATCTATATACACCATCACATCGCTTTCCCCAAGATCCGGAATGTTAGCCGGATTAATATATAAGTTAAGGAATGGATTATTAATCAAGCCCGGAACAACATTTTTGAAACTGGAAATACCGAAGGGATTTAAATAATGAGGTTTGAAGTAAAATGATGATTCTTCAAAATTCTGCTCGGTTGTTCTTTCACCGTAATATTGAGCTAACATCAGAGGTGAAAATAATAATAGAAACACTAATATTTTTTGTCGAGTAGACATAATATGACTCCTTAATTTAATTTCTATAATTAAGTGAGGAGTTTCAATGCCCCTCACAGAACCGGACTTGTGGATTTCCCACATCCGGCTCTTCGGATTATCTCACCGCCGGTGACCCGTAAAAACTGTGCACTATTCTTGGTCGCGGTAACGGATAGTGTTGTAGATATTGATTGAACTTATCCCAACTCATTTTCCGTTTTTGACTTCGGCGGTTCATCCATTTTCGCACCATTTTTACTGTGCTCTTATAGAATTGCTCTACCCCCGCATAATTTTCACTCACTCCGTAATACTGATAATGCCCTCGCAGCTTCGAACTCAAGGTCTTCCACCATTCTTTAGTTTTAACCTGATTTCTTATCGCCTTTAGCCACGCATTCATATCTTTGCATTTTGCCGTGTATTTTTTGCGACTTGTCTTGCGCCCCACTTTAAACTTACCTTGCCTTGACACGTCGCAATAGTGTGTGAATCCAAGAAAATCAAACGTATTGGCTCGTCGGTTCTGCCGTTTTGCATTCTCTTTCTCAAAACGTCCATAGCTGATATTCCGACTCTTTTCAGGATGTAGTTCCAATTCATTTTCTTTGAATCTGGCTTTCAACATCTCTTCTATGCTTTTCGCATCATCTACATATCGAACAACACAGATAAAGTCATCGGCATACCTTATGATTTCACAAAACCCTTTTGTTTCCTTCTTTACTTCTTTTTCAAACCATTCATCTAATACATAGTGCAGGAAGATATTGGCTAACATCGGACTCAGAATACTACCTTGCGGCGTTCCTTGTTCCGTCTTGATTAGCTCCCCATCATCGACATAACCGACTTTTAGAAATTTCTCGATCAACTCCAGCATCCTCGGGTCTCTTACCCTTATCTGGATATACCCCATGAGTTTTTCATGCGATACGTTGTCAAAAAATCCTTTTATGTCCGCCTCTACGATGTGGTTTATCGGCTGGAACATGATCAGGTTATTCAACTTCTTTAACGCCTGATGTCCATTCCTCCTTGGTCGAAATCCATATGAACTGTCACTAAAATCCTGTTCATATATACTCTCTAGTATCCACGTGATACCTCGCTCTACTATCTTGTTCTCCAACGCTGATATCCCTAACGGTCGTTTCTCCGTCTTACTCTTCGGGATATACACTCGTCTGGCGGGTATCGGCTTATACTTCCTGCGCTTGAGCCTCGTGACTAGATTCTCCAGATTTTCATCCAACTCCTTGCCGTATTCTTCCCAGCTTACTTCGTCAATTCCTACCGCCTTCTTCTTATTCAGGCTCTTGTAGCAATCCCGCAGATACTCTGCATCCAATAAATGAGCTAGGCTCGTAAACTGAAAGTCAGGCTCTCTTTGGGCATGTCCGGATATGAGGGCTAGTTTTTCCCATGTTTTTCCTACATCAGAGAAAGAAGAAAGTACAAATAGTTTTCTTCTTTCTTAGGGTATAGCATGTTAAATCCTCTCCTCTCTACGTTAATCCGCTGATCCCTTCGAGTGGGCTTCTCTCTCTTTTTTTTTACCCTCGACAGGCATTACCCTGTCTACTCCTCTACTATGAATCAGTCCGACTACCATATAGCCATACCATCTCATCACCTCTTCGGTGCT
>CBFDUR010000312.1:0-3605 GCA_965613005.1 uncultured Ignavibacteriales bacterium | reverse complement strand
TGTTTAACGAATCGTTGAATGGTTGTTGTCTGTTTTACATCCATGATGTTGGTCGGTTGATCAGGCTCCATTTTTAGAATGCTCTGATTAATTCATCATTCCGGCGTATGCCGGAATGACGGTTATTGAATTAATCGGAGCCTCCTTTATATTTACCCTGTACCACAAGCCGTTATGCTAACACACTGCATCCCGCACCCCACTGTCCTAAGTGATCAATCGGTGCCACTCTACGATTAAGAATTAGAACGTTTAGAGGTGCTTTTTACGTGTGACAAAGCTTTTTTTGCGGCTTCGTTTGCCGGCTCAAGCTCAATAACTCTTTCAAGAAATTTAATAGCTTCACCGTTTATCTCTTCTTTCTTTTTCACTCCAATTAATCTTACAATAATATTATTGCTTAATTTTATTATTTTGGGACTCATTATTTCTTTTACAGAAAAATACTCTTCCCGTGTTCCACTATTGTTATCAATTTTTGAACCGTATTGCAGTTTTTTCGGATCAATTTTTTTATCAAATTTATGTGGATCAACAAATTTATAGGGTAATTTCTCAATTTCTTTTTCAAAATTTATATTAAAATTGTCTTGAATTTTGAAAGTATAATTTGATTCATTAATCATCTTATTTTCATTTACAGACAGTTTTTCTTTGATAATAGGAATAAACTCAGAGCTTATTTCATAACCAATGGAGTCTCTTCCTAAATTTTTAGCAGCTAATGATGTCGTACCGCTTCCTAAAAAAGGATCAAGAACAGTGTCGCCGGCAAAGGAGAACATTTTAATTAGTCGTTTTGGTAATTCTTCAGGAAACATTGCGATATGACTATTTTGTTTAGCTCCACCAAAATTCCAATGACCGGAAAAATAAGTTTTCCATTCGTCTTTGGTCATTTTAGATTGTTCTTTTAATTTTTTATCGGGTTGGATTGGTTTCCCCAGCTTTTTAAATAATAAGATAAATTCATAATCTATAGATAGTATACCATTTCTCGGCATAGGATAACTTCCCATTAAAGATGCACCGCCGGTTGTATTTGTTGTTGTTTTCTTCTGCCAAATTACAGCACCCATATAATCGAAACCGATTGTCTCACAAAATTTTATTATTTCCGTTCTAATTGGAATAACTTTGTATCTTCCATAATAAATAGCTCTTGCAAATTGATCGCCAATATTTACACATAAACGACAGCCTTTATGAAGAATTCTATAAGTTTCACTCCACACGAGATTTAAATTGTTGATATAATTCTCATAGCTGTCATTATAACCTACTTGGTTTTCAGAACCATAATCCTTTAATTGCCAATAAGGCGGGGAAGTTATAACAAGATGTACGGATTCATCTTCAACTTCCTTCATTTTTCTAGAATCGCCGTTTATAATAAGATGCCCGGTTTTCATTTTGACTCTCAATTTCTTCTAAAAATCGGGTAAAGATAACAAAACTCTATTTGAAAGTCTAGTATTTAATTTGTGCATATAACGGCTTGCTTTTCAGCCGTCCCGCCCAAAACTGTAATGCCGGATTGTTCCAAAGGGATTTTTACTAGCCCTACTACTCAAAAAGTAGACTCATTCATAATTCAAGAACAGGCAATTGAGTTTTACTATTAACCTCATAGTTTGTGTAATAAAACCATTGTTTTATCAAATTAGAATCCGATAAAAAATAGGAACATGTTATTTTGTCATGATAAAATGCCATTATATAACTATTTTTGCAAAAAAAACAATATATCTGTCAGGATGTCGTACATGCTGGATATTATCTTTAAGTATTCTATCTGATTAATTTATAAGGAGTTATGTGATATATTCTTATTTGGCATGTTAATTGTTATTTAATAGATGTAATTTAAAAACAAAATATTTTTGATATAAAAAAATTTTATAAAAAATCTAAATATTAAATTGAAAGGAGGGATGAGTTATGGCACTCGTAAAATGGAATTCTGGAAGAGAATTATTAGATGTTGAACGTGAATTAGATCGACTGTTCAACTCATTCGGCAAAAGATTCGGCTTTAATGATAATGATGTAAATGAAGAATATGAAAACGCAGTTTGGATGCCGCTAACGGATATTGTTGAAACAGATAATAACTATTCATTACATCTTGATTTGCCGGGTATTAAAAAAGATGACGTTAAAATATCTTATAGTGATGGTCAATTAAGTATTAGTGGCGAGCGTAAACAAGAAAAAGAAACAAAGAATGCTAAATATCATAGATTAGAAAGAGCTTTCGGAAAATATTATAGAACATTTACTCTTCCTAAACAAATTATGGAAGATAAGATTGATGCCGAATTTAAAGACGGACAATTAATGATTAATATTCCGAAAGCTGAAGAAGCTAAGCCAAAAGAAATACCGATTAAAGTTAAATAATTCGAAAAACACTTGTTGATTCCAAATTCCGGAAAGGGTAACTATATGGGTTACCCTTTTCGTTTAAATTCAAAAACCTGAAAATTAATCAATTTCTAATGATAAAATATTTGCTTTCCGGTTTATAAACATTTAACAAATTTACTGCCCTCAATAGGAAAAAGGTATTGTTGTGGAATATAAAGATTACTATAAAACACTAGGTGTAAAGAAAGATGCCACTGCCGAAGAAATTAAAAAGGCTTACCGTAAGTTGGCGATGAAATATCATCCCGATCGCAATCCCGGCAATAAAGAAGCCGAAGAAAAATTTAAAGAAATTACCGAAGCAAACGAGGTTCTGAGTGATCCGGAAAAAAGAAAGAAATATAATCAACTCGGCTCAAATTGGAAACAATATCAATATGCCAATTCGCAAGGAATGCATAATCGATACAAACAATATTCTTCGGGTGGTCAAAGCGGCACAATTAATTTTAACGGTGATCTTGGGGATTTATTTGGGAATGTAGGCGGATTTTCTGATTTTTTTGAAAGCTTCTTTGGTAATCGCTTTAAACAATATCCTAGAGGCAGTAATCATTATAGTAAAGTAAGCAAAGGACAGGATTATGAAGCAAATCTTAATATTACCCTGGAAGAAGCATTTAACGGCACAATAAGACAGTTCTCAGTGAACGGTACTAAATTAAAGGTTAAAATTGTACCGGGGACAAGAGAGGGTAAGAAGTTAAGATTAAAAAACCAGGGCGGCGAAGGTAGATATGGAGGTGAAAGGGGTGATTTATATTTAAATATTCATATTTTAGATCATCCTTTCTTTGAAGTAAAAGGAGACGATTTATATTATAATCTTGATGTGGATTTATATACTGCTATTCTCGGCGGCAGGGTTCAGATAAAAACTCTTGACGGTAAAAAACTAAGTTTGGAAATACCAAAAGATACCGATAATGGAAAGTTACTAAAATTAAAAAACATGGGTCTCCCATTAAAAGGAAAACATTCCGGGAGAGGTGATTTGTATGTTAGAATTTTAGTACAGCTTCCTAAAAATTTAAGTAGAGAAGAAAAAAAGTTATTTGAAAAGTTGGTAGAGTTAAGTGGAAAATAATTATTTCTTCTTACTAATGAAGATGCAAGTAGCGTCAAGTCATATTTGTAATGTTGTATAACTTTTGAACTCACCCCAAACCCCTCTC
>CBFDUR010000311.1:0-3612 GCA_965613005.1 uncultured Ignavibacteriales bacterium | reverse complement strand
AATCTTTAATCATTAAATCCTTCAGTCGCCTCGCTCCTTTGGAATAACCTTATTGAGCTTTTTAGACTGGACTCAAAAATAATTTTTAGAATTCCATTTATTTTGTCTTCATTTATTCATTTCACAATCTTTACCCCGGTTATAAACTTGAAGGATTTCAATGCAGTATTTTCACTTTCTGTTTACAATAATAATTGAAGGATTAATAAATTTATAGCCTTTCTTTCTCAATTTCACAATACCGGGTTGAAGCAGTATAAACTTTACTGCCGGAATCATAATCAATTTATAATCTCCTTTTTTAGTGCGGTGCATGATGGTATCGAAACGGGGAATAATTTCCTTACCATTACCGGTATTAATCTGAAGTAAAGAGTCGGTAGGAATAAGACTAATTCTCCGTTTCTTAAATTCATTCATTATAAACCGTCCGGCAGATGAATTATAAATTTCCGACCGGTTGTTAAAAATAAAAAATGCTGCTTTTGAAAAGTTCCCGATAATTGCGCGGACAGCATTTTTTAATCTATAATGAGAAAAATTCTTTCTTAATTGGAAATTCAATTCGTTGATACCATCAGTTAACTCAACAACATATTCTTTCCGGTTTGCCGTCAATTGGGAAGCAAATTGAGCAGAAGCTTTTGAAGGGATTAATACAGCGGCAAATGATTCAGGTGATCTTAAAAATTTGTGAATTTCATTTTTATCAAATTGCTCAATGCCGGTAATCAAAAAACCGGCGCTTCCTACATTTCTATTGATACCGTCATCGTATTCCAAGTTTGCAAATAGCTCTAACTTTTTTCCAATATAGATTTTTAATAAAGATTCACCATCCATTACTTTTTCACGACTATCAAGACGAACGTTAGTAGAATCGAATGTTTTAAAAACTTCAACGAGGATTACCGGAATCGGCAGGTCTCTTGGAATCTTTATCAAATAAGCTATTACGTCCTTTCCCTCTGTATTTACATATTTAACCTCCTTTATCCAATCTTTTTGTAATCCGAAGCTGCGAAGTGCATTTTGGAATTTCACATTTATTTCAGAAGGGGTTAATCTTTTTAAATGATTGGATGCATTTAGGTCGGAAGACTTATCAGCTATTAAATAAACTATTAAAATTAAGACAACCATCCCAAAGAGGATTCGAATAATTTTATTTTTATCGGTAAATATCATTTCTGTATAGGAAAAATTTTCTATGATTTTTATAGCAATAATCAGCAGGACTTCACATCAATTAAACAACATCAATGCCGTTATCAACTCATAAAAAGTAAACCACGGTAGAAAATGTTTGTTACGACCGGAATAGTTTTTATTCTTTTTCGATTGAATTTGCCATATTTCCGGAGTAAGATTGCGATGAAATTTTACTTAAACTAATTTCCCTGCAATAAGAGCAAATTCACAATAAAAGATATCATTCAAGTCATACATTTCAAAAGAATGAACAAAGTTCGAGTTGAATAATTTTATTTGTTCGTAAATTCCGGTTTTCTCTTTTCGAGGAAAGCAGAAGTACCTTCTTTAAAATCTTCCGTACCACAGCATATTGCAAATAAACCGGCTTCATAATTTTGACCTTCTCTCGAAGATACTTCGCTAACTATATTAACAGCTTTCATAGCTAGCCTTACAGCTTGTTGTCCTTTGGAAGCAATTTTTTCAGCGATTTCAATTGCTTTTGACATTAGCTCTGATTGAGGATAAACATGATTAACCAGACCAATACGAAAAGCTTCGTTTGCATCAATCATATCACCGGTAAGAATATATTCCATTGCCCTGCCGGAATTAATCAATCTGGTAAATCGTTGAGTTCCTCCGTATCCGGGGATAATACCAAGATTAACCTCCGGCTGCCCGAACTTTGCATTTTCGGAAGCGAGCCTGATGTGGCATGACAAAGCCAATTCCGAACCGCCGCCTAACGCAAAACCGTTAACTGCCGCAATAACAGGTTTATTTAAATTCTCTATTAAATTGAAAATCTCCTGCCCTTTTTCAGTAAATGCTTTTCCTGTAATCATATTTAATTTATTCAACTCGGAAATGTCCGCTCCGGCTACAAAGGCTTTTTCTCCACTGCCGGTAATTATTACTACCGATACTTTATCATTGTTTTTTAATCCGGTAAATATTTGTTTTAATTCGTCCATAGTTTGACTGTTCAGAGCATTCAGCTTTTCCGGTCGGTCTATCGTTACTGCGGCTATTTTGTTTTTAATATCAAACAAAAGATTTTTGTATTCCATTTTTCCCTCTTATAAATTTATAAATAAAGGTAACCTCACTTTCAGATCTATTGATAAGTATTGATTTGATTGAAAAAAATTATACGATGTTACAATTTCCAACATAAACATAGATAATCCTACACCGGCACTAAACCCGATTTTAGATTCATCCTCCAGGTAATTACTTCTGCCGGAACCTATTTTAAATTGATGCAATTTTTGATAAAAAGTATAATCGAACGAGGCTTCAACAACAGGCATAAATAAAACTATATTTTCCATCAAAGGGGGAAAATAATAGCGTATCCCCAAATTTAAAGGCAAAGCATCAGTAGAAAAATTAGCATAGTCTGAAACTTGATAAAATCGTTGTGAACCGGGATATTGATCGAACCCTACTTTTGCAAAGAAAAACACAGGTAGATATTGATCATCGGTGTATGATAATTCAACATCGAACCCTGAACCAATCGAAGATGAATTAGAAAATGATCCGATAGGCATTCTAGGACCAACTCCCACAGCGATAAAAAATCCACGAGCTTTATTCACAGGCCCTTTTTGTGCAAATGTGGAAGAAGAAATAATAATTGTTAATAATATAATTATAAATTTTTTCATTATCATAAAATTTAATTTTTAAAAATACAAAAATAAACTATCTACTGAAATTATTAACTGAACCGTCAGTTATCCAGGGACAAAATAATTTCAATTCTTAAACCGGTGAACCGGTTTTTATCCTTTTGAATAACAAGAAGGATATTTTTTAAAATGATTCTAGCCTATCACTTTTAGTTATCTTAAATTTGATCCCGAATTGCTGGGAAATTAATATAAATATTGATAGAATGATTGTATGACTGTATATTATTCTTAATAATATTTTTGTTTTTTATGTCAATAAATAAAAGATATTTAAAATGGTTTTCGGATTTTATTATAAAATTAAGAATTATTGCAGATGGAAATTATTAAAACTAATATAGAGGGACTGTTAATTATTCAACCTGATGTTTTTCTTGATGATCGTGGTTATTTTTTTGAGTCTTTTAGTTTAAAAAAATATGAAGAACTTGGACTAAAAACTAGTTTTGTCCAAGATAATATTTCTAAATCTAAGAGAGGCACGATTAGAGGGTTGCATTATCAAATCGGAGAATTTGCCCAAAGTAAACTTTGCCAAGTTATAAAAGGGAAAGTACTTGATGTAGCGGTTGATATAAGGTATGGTTCTCCTACCTTCGGTAAATTTTACGCGGTGGAATTATTGGAAGATAATCATAAACAATTTTTTATTCCTACCGGATTTGCACATGGTTTTTCGGTCTTATCAGATGAAGCTGTTTTCATGTATAGATGT
>CBFDUR010000310.1:0-3628 GCA_965613005.1 uncultured Ignavibacteriales bacterium | reverse complement strand
GGAATCTGATAATTAATCATTGTTGTTGGATTAAACGGATTCGGATAGTTTTGAAACAATTTAAAAGTTGTCGGCATAGTATTCTTTTCTTCTTTAATACCGGTAGGTATATTTTTACTACCAAGGAATATTCCGAAATAACCTTGATAGGAACCCCATTGGTAATCTTTGGCACCTACAAGTATATCTGAATAGCCATCATTAAATATAAATTCTCTGACTATTCCAATTCCTTTAGCCAACCATATCGGCATAGAACCATCAGTAGGGGTTCATATCGTATCTATTGAATCAATGTAAACATCGTCAAATAATTACACTACTTTATTCAATGGGAAAGATCTACCAAGCGGTATATATATTTATCGTCTAAACATAAAACCCATAGATGGAAGTAAAGAATTTACTGCTGTTAAAAAATTGATTCTTATAAAATAAATTAAAGATTAAATTTATTAAGGATGTCTTCTCATCTTGAAATTTTATTCGGATAATTTAACCGGCGTTGTCACGTACAAATTCAATCATTCAAGAATGAGAAATTCAGTAACTTATTTTTCTCAGTTTTTATCCGGGCATTGTAGCGGATTTACTTCTCCTCCCCATCCATTTCTTCAGAGTATAGCCAAATGCTAAACCTCCCAACGACCAAATTAAAATTCCGATTGCAATATTCAATAATGAAATTGTTTTTCCCATTAACAAAGGATAAATTATAACCATTAAAACGAACATGAATACTCCCCATCCTACCCCCAAATGAATCCAGTGAATATCTTTAAATTTTAGCCCATCAAGTTGGATACCTTTGTATCTAGCCGGCTGATTGTCCAACCATTTTCTTTCCCATGTTTTTATGAACCAAATCGGAAAAGTAAATAGGATAATCAGAAGGCTTGTCAGATTTCTGTGACACGGAATTATACCGCCACATTCAGGGCAATACAATCCGAACCAATTTTTAAAAACAGTTCCTTTTTTAGCTGACCAAATTCGTGCATCGTTCAGTGTATTACAATGAGGACATGGAACAAATGTTCTTTCCATTAGTGGTTTATCACTTTATTTATCGAATAAAATAATTTTAGGAATACGCTGTCCTATAATCAGTTCATTAATCATAAGCCCTGGATTTATAATCCAATGAAGTATAACAAAGTGTTTCCAAGTCCATGCTTTATATTTTTCTTTATCAAAAATAATATGCCGGCATAATTTAAAATTAAATTTAATAAATGATACTTTTTTATTTGCTCGAAGGATAATCTTTATCCATCCAATTTTGTACAAAATTAGTTTGGATATAAAGCACATGAACATTTTTATATCCAAGTTTCTTAACGGCTTTAAATGCGGGTCTGATATTCGGACAATCTACCCACGGACAGCAACCGCAATAGAGAACTATATTTTCATTAAGATTATACTTTTTAACCTCATTTTTTAAAGTCTCTATGCCTTTTGCTCTGAAAGCCGGCCCCATATACTTAGAACCTATGATATGGTTTTGATTATATAAGAAGCTGAATCCAACCTGAAGTATTACAGGTTTTTTAGCTTTCTTATTAGTCAGAATTTGTGCAAGCTCTTTTGGTAAGTAAATATTTTTTACAGTCCAAGGATCAGAGGACTTAGTGGCTTGCGCTTTAAGAGAATAATCTTTTGTATTTTTAATTTTATGATATTTGTTTTGTGCATTGGATGTACTAATTACAAAAAATGAACCGAGCAAAACAATACAAGAATACAGAAAACTTTTTTTCAAGGACATTTTAAAACCCATAATTTTAATAAAAAAACTGATTTGATTTAGTTTAATATAACCTTAAATCAAATTCAATTGAAAAGAAATTAACAGAGTAATGTATTATAATAATCTTTGCAATAAGTCCCAATAACGGTTGATATTATATATTTATCATCTGCCATTAAGTGGTAAAATTACTTTGAATATACTCCCTTTTCCGAATTCACTTTCAATTTCAATTTTGCCCGAATGTTTTCGAACAATTTCATAAGCAATCGATAATCCTAAGCCGCTTCCACTTTTTTCAGCTCTTACATCACTCGAACGGAAAAATCTTTCGAAGATTTTGTTTTTATCTTCCTTCTTTATACCTATGCCATCATCTTTTATTCTTATTTCAATATATTTTTTATTTAATTTACCCATCTTGATATTCACAACCGAATTTTCGCGAGAGTATTTTATCGCATTATCTAAAAGGTTAATCATAACACTTTTTAGTTTTTCATTATCACCAAGAATCTCAACGGGATCGGAAAAAAGAAAATTAAATTTAATGTTTTTACG
Organism: uncultured Ignavibacteriales bacterium; assembly: GCA_965613005.1. GTDB lineage: Bacteria > Bacteroidota > Ignavibacteria > Ignavibacteriales > Ignavibacteriaceae > CAVVVS01. The sequence goes on along the minus strand of CBFDUR010000310.1, from coordinate 1,314 downwards.
TAATGCTTTAAGCTTCAGATACTGTGCGCATTCAATTAATAATTCATCCATACGAATCGGCTCTCTTTGCAAAGGCATTTGCGATGAATCTAATTTAGCTAATACCAATAATGAGCCGGTCAACTTGCTTAAATTTTCTATTTCGGATAATGCGGTTTTTAAATTTTCAGAATCTTTTTCGTCTTTTAATTTTTGTTCCAAAAGTTCGAGTTCCGATTGTATAATTGTTAAAGGAGTTTTTATCTCATGCGATGCATTTGCAATAAATTGTTTGTGTGCCTTGAAAGCATCGTCGATTCCGGAAATCATTTCGTTTAAGGTTTCGCCTAAAAATTTCACTTCATCATTTGCCTTAGGAAGATCGAGCCTTTTATCTAAGTTACTTCCTGAAATAGTTCTTGCGGTATTAGCCATTTCAATTATTGGTTTAAATGCTTGTTTCGAAATAAAAAATGCCGTAATACCGGTTAGAAGCAGTCCTGACGGAATTAAAATAAAAAAAAGGTAAAGTAGGTACTGTAATTCGGAATGCACATCTTTCATTGAAGCAGCGGTTTCTAATAAGTATGGTGTGTTGTCCTCTGTTTGAAGCAAGCTCCATAAAACTCGATAATTCTCATTATTAATTTTAAGGTTTTCAAAAAAAGAATCATTACTTAACAGTTTTTGTGAATTTCTAAAAGCCACATTTTGTAAAACAGAATCAACAACTATTTTTTTATGAGCAGCATTGAAAAGTTGAAAATGCACTCCACTTAATCCGTCGGCTTTAATTGAAGCTATTTCTTTCAAGTTTAAAGTTGGCTTTTCATCGAGTTGTTCTTCGATTTCGGTATGCAACGAAAACGCATAACTTTTAAGATTAGCGTTAAGTTTGCTTATTGCGGCTGCTTGAATACTTTTGTAAATAATCACTGCAAAGACGGTTAGCATAATCCCAAATACAATAGTATATGCTAAAATGATTTTGGTTCTAACCGTAAACATTATCTTCCCTTTTCAGAAAATAAATAGCCTGCCCCTCTAACAGTATGGATAAGAGGCTTTTCAAAATCCCTATCGATTTTTTGTCTTAAATATTTAACAAAAGATTCTATTACATTACTTCTAGGGTCAAAATTCATATCCCACATGTGCTCAGAAATAACTTCTCTGGTTAGTATTCTGCCGGGGTTCATCATAAATAGTTCAAGCAGAGCAAATTCTTTTGCAGAAAGTATAATTTTTTTGTTTTCACGATAAGCTATATGATTTTCCAAATTAAGCTTAACCCCATATTTTTCAATTTCCGTAGTTCTTACATGGCTATTGCGT
>CBFDUR010000309.1:0-3650 GCA_965613005.1 uncultured Ignavibacteriales bacterium | reverse complement strand
TTTCTTTTTTTCTTTTTCTTCGGCATCATGTTACCCATTAATTCCTGGAAGTTAATGCCCAAGTCATCTAAACCGAGCGGACCTAATACTTGCATACCGACAATGTTGGTTGCATTCATATCGAACTCAATCATTTTATCATCCATCTCACCGGTTTCTAACTTCATCCTCATCCACTCCCTAGTCCTCTGATTTTGATAAGCTTCAGTATTCAATTTATCGGTTTCATCGGTAGTGTTTTCATTGGTGGGAATCGGCTTTAAGACCGGCGGTATTAAAATATCAAGAATTCTTTCTTCCGCAAGTTGGATTGCATGTTTTTGAACTTCGGTGGTTTTTTCAGACTTCACCATATTCACCGAAATCTCTACCAAGTCGCGAATCATAGATTCTACATCCCTTCCTACATAACCGATTTCCGTAAATTTTGAAGCTTCAACTTTAACAAACGGAGCTTCTGCCAGGTGGGCTAATCTTCGCGCAATTTCGGTTTTTCCCACTCCCGTTGGTCCAATTAAAATTATGTTATTAGGTAATATTTCTTCCCTAAGATTACCTTGAACTTGCTTCCTTCTCCACCTGTTTCTTAAGGCAATAGCAACAGCTCTTTTAGCTTCGTTTTGCCCAATTATATATTTATCAAGTTCGGTTACTATCTGAGTTGGTGTTAATTCTTTCATTTTTTTGTTTTTCATTTGGAATCCAATTTTTATTTATCAATTACTTCAACATTAATCTTATTGTTTGTATAAATACATATTTCCGAAGCGGTTTTTAATGTTTCCGAAACAATTTCCGCAGCAGTTAATTTGCTGTATTTTTTCAGCATTTTTGCGGCTGCAAGAGCGTACATACCGCCTGAACCAATTGCAACTATCTGATCGTCCGGTTCTATAACATCCCCGCTACCTGAAATAACCAACGCCTTATCTTTAGAAACTATCGCAAGCATTGCTTCCAGTCTTCTTAAGATTTTATCAGTTCTCCAATCTTTTGCCAGTTCTACAGAAGCCCGGATTACATCTCCGCGATACTGTTCGAGTTTATCTTCGAATTTTTCCATAAGAGTAAAAGCATCTGCTGAAGCGCCGGCAAACCCGCATATTACCTTTCCTTCGGCAATTTTTCTGATTTTTAACGCATTATGTTTCATAATCGTATTACCAAGCGTAACTTGACCATCTCCTCCCAGCGCTGCCATGCCATTGTGTACTAATCCTAATATGGTTGTAGCTTGTATATTCATTTCCATTTTGAGAATACTCCTAATAAATAAATATTTAAAACATATATATACAATTAGCTGAGTTTGAAATCAAATTCATAATTCAAATTTATTAAATAATATGACTTATATTACGGAATAGATATAGATTTACGCATTCAATCCAAAAAACCTGCGGTATCATACTTTCATCATCAAAAAATTACCTTGCTTTTTTCCCTCCAAGGTTGATACCATTCAACAAAAGGCAGAGCAATCGGTACAGATGCAATTCTTCCACCGAATCCCATATATCTATAAACATACATATTAAGATCTTTAACGGAGATGTTATTAAAAAGCTTCTCGTTGATATGTACACCATATTTATTTGCTAATTTTACAGTATATGAAATCAAGAATTTACTTTCTTTCTTCTTGTATAATTCCCTTTTCAATTTTGCCTTTACTTTTCCGAACGGAGGTTGAGACGGAAGTTTTTCTTCTTTTTTTCCGATCAATTTAAAGATAGAATAACCATTGGGAGTTTTTAATGGTCCATAAATTTTGTCTATTTTAAGCGTTGCAGCAATTTTTCCTATTTTACCGTAAAGAGTTGAAGGAAAATATCCGAATTCTCCGCCCTTCGATTTTGTCCATTTCCTTTTAGTGTAAATAGAAGCTAATTTTCTAAAATTTGCACCATGCCTTAATTTATTTAGCATGTTTTTTGCAACGGAAAGGCTATCGGTTAAAATCTCTAATATATTGACTTCAGTTGCATTCTTTTTCCTTAGTTCATTCTGTTTCTTGTAATAGTTGACTAACTCATGCTCCGTTACATGAGTTGAATCTAATAATTTACTTTTCAGCAACTTAGCAAGGTAATTATCCTTCCACATATGAATAGCTTCTTTAACTTTAGGAAGATTATTATAACCCCTTTTGTAACCTTCCCGGGCAAGAAGCTCTTCCTGTATTACCCTTCGAACTCTTCCGTTCAATTTATCCGCCAGCATATTCTTATCAACCTGTGCAGAATAAAAACCTTCGAAATAAAAGTACCTTAAAAAGTCGCGGAGAGTGAACGGATTCTTTTTGAAGTGAATAAAAATCATTTTTAAAGTATCCGTCCCAAATTCATTTTCCATTTTTAACAGATCGGAAGAAGAGAGAAAAACGTTTTCGCTATCGGGTATATCTTCCGATTTCTTTTTATGCTGCATCAAATTTGTAATTTTATCAACCATACTCCAAAAAAGTTTCCCATTAGTAGTAACTTTTTTATTTCTAAAGAATCGATTCATAAATTCATCATAATATTCTTTTGTTTTTCTGCCTTCAATTATTTTTTTAATTTTTTTTATTACTTGATTAATATCTTGAGCTGTATGCGATTTTTGAATCCGGTCAACTACTTTAAATATGAACCAACCGGCAGGAACTTTAATGGGCTTAGTAAATTCGTTTTTTTTGAGTCTGTAAAGAATATTTTCAACGGAATCTTTCATATCTCCATAATCGGCTTCAGAGTTTTTCATATCTCCATAATCTACTTCGAGAAAAGGAAGACCGGGATCATTGATATTATGCAGTGAATCGAACGATATTCCCTTCTTCAGCTTAAAATATAAGTTGAATATTTTAGATGAGTCACCAGCTTGTAAAGCTTCAATTTTTAGAGTGATAAAATATTTTTTTAACGCCTGTTCCAATTCTTTGTTTGATACTTCTACATAATCCCCTATTTCGGCTTTGTATAATGCATCTCTAATATACATTTTTTCAAGCGATTTAAAAGATGTTTTCATTATCTCGGTAGTATCTAAACCGAGTTTTTTCGCTTGAAGCGCCCATAATCTTTCGGCAATCATAGAATATAACAAAGATTGTTTATTATTATAAGGATTATCTTCGGCTACATAAACTTGCGGTGTTAATTCGAAACGTTCTCTAAATTCACTTATCGATATTTTATCATTTCCCACAGTTGCCAATACACTATCTTGTTGTTGCGCTGCAGCAATTGAAGCAACGGTAATTATTATCAATATTATTCTGAGAAAAAATTTCATAGCTTTTTTCAATACGTTCATTCAGCTTTATAAACGTTACAAAAATTATACGGAATGATTCTTGGAACTCTCTTTTGATATTCCATATACCTCTCTCCGAATTTTACAATCAGTTTTCTTTCTTCATAAAAAGAACCGATATAAAAATATGTAACGGCGCATAATGTTAAGGTCAAATAAAAAAGACTCATTTCAGGTCTAAATAGCAAAAATATAATACTAAAAAAATATAGCGGGTGCCTACAATATTTATAAGGACCTGCTATTCTGAGCGTTAATTTTTCATCCCAATCATCCGGTTTATATTGTTTATTCAACCATCTAACAATTTGATTGATACCTAAAAATTCAGGGACGCTAAAATATCTCAG
>CBFDUR010000308.1:0-3660 GCA_965613005.1 uncultured Ignavibacteriales bacterium | reverse complement strand
GAAAATAACTGAAAAGGTTATCATGTATACAGTTAAAAATTTAAGGGATATCAATCCAATTCGACCTCCTGTATAAGATGTCGGAAGTGTGAAAAGATACAAGATCAAAAAAAAGATAAAGCTTATTATTCCGATTATTTTGTACTTTTTTTCTGAAAAAACAAGATATAAGGATGTTTTAATTTTTTTCATTTCCAAATCTATTTTTTAGATTATGGTTTTTCTTTTTACTTTTTGCAAAACTTAGTATATTATCTAATGTTGCTGCCGGTGCGCCGTTTATATTAATAACATATCCCTTGGAGTTTATTAAGAAATATATATCGGGATACTTTTTGGAATTATAAATACTCTCCAAATTATTTGATGCCTCACCGAAAACCCAGTTTTTTGCTTTTAAAAGATTTTCCCCGTACTTCTTTGCAAATTCGATCGCAGTGGGACCGGGATAACCCCCATTCTTGTAATTACGTAAAATAATAATTGTAAGATTATCTTTTTTAAGTTCGGGTTGTTTCTTCGCTAGAGCCTGAAAGCCGACAATGCAACTCGGACACCAAGTTGAAAACAGCCACAACATAACTTTTTTACCCTTAAAATTTTTAAGTAAAACTTTTTTTGAATTTACGTAAAAATATGTATCGGGAGCCTTTTGCTGCCCATAGACAATATCGGTTTGACTTAGTATTACCGCTATTATGATTGCAAATACCAATAATAAACTTTTTTTTTCTTTCATTATTCTTTCTTTTTTAATTAGTGCTGATTAAATCAAATTTATTTTGTACTTCGGGAATAACAAAATATTGTGATAGAATTTCCAAAAACAATTTACTTTCCAAAGAATAATAAACGGTTTGTGAATCTTTCCGGCTTTTTACGATTAGTTTATCTTTTAATTTTCTAAGATGTTGGGAAACTGCAGAATCGCTTATGTCAAGAGTTGCGGCGAGATCACAAACACATAATTCTTTATGAGCATAAAGTAAATAAACGATCTTTAATCTTACAGGATTACCTACCACACCAAGTAAATCGGCAAGTGTGTTCAGACCCCTGAGCTCGTTAAGATTTTTTTTAATCAATTTGAATTCTTCATCGGTAAAATGGGGACCAATGCAATGTTGACCTTCAACTATGATATCCTTTCGTTTCATTTTTAACCTTTCTTTATATTAGTATATGCTAAAATACTATAATATCCATATTCAGTCAAGCCAATAGTAAAAACTTAATTTAATTTTGTAAAGCAGGTTACATATTTAATATATCATTAATTATAATAAATTGTATCCGTCTTTTTAGACCAGACTCATAATTTAAATCTAATACATTCTTTACTCTTGAACCAGAACTTAATTATTCATTAGCCTTAAAAAGTAATTCGCATTTGTAGATTTGTCATTATCAGGTAAATTTGCTATTACTTTTTTAAATGATTTTTCGGCTTCTGAAAATCTGCCTGTAAATAGAGCGTTAATCCCATTATTATAATATCGTAACGGTTGCAGAAGCTCTTTCATTATTAGATATTTAACAAATTGTAGTTCGGAATCTGTAAGCCAATTCGGCAGTTTATGCTGCACTTCATCTATTATACCTTGAATTTTATCAACAGACTTATCTTTTTCGGCATCTAATCTTAACTTGGTTAAAGAATTTCGAAATTCATTTTCGAATTTACTAACTAATAATTTTTTCCCTGCTCTTGAAGCGGCAACATAGTTAAATAAGTAATAAAAATATTTAGGTTCAGTCAGTCCGTTTAATTTTACTTTCGCGAATGTAAGTAAAGCAGACTTAGGAGAACCTTTTAATAATAATACCAATCCCTTCCAATACAGATAATTTTCCTTTCTGAATTTCTTCGGTACTTTACCCAATAATAATTGTGCTTTATTATATTCCTGTTGAGTTACGAAAAGGTTCAGTAATTTCCAATATACAATCCTACTAAATAACGGATCACTTGCTATGATTCTTTCATAAATTATTTTTGCTTCTTGGTTTTCCTTCATTTGAGAACTTAATAACCCCTTTAAAAACAAAGCGGAGTTTTTATATCGGTTAACATTTAAAAAATGAATTATTTCGGTTACCGTATTTTTTTTATTTGTTTTTAATGCTTCTTTACCTAAAGAAAGAATAAGGGTATCCGGAGACAAAAGTGGCGAATCCCATTTAATAATGGATATAAGTTCGTTGAAGTTTTTATCTTTTTGAAGTAGAGCTGTATTTTGTGAAATGGTACTTTTATCCAAATATTTTGGCGCACCAAATTCAACAAACCCATTATTGTCGGTGTTAATTCTTGCATTTTCGCTTATAGATTTTAATGTCTTTTCATCGCCGATTAGTCGATTGAGTATTTCTGCCGGATTATTTATCCCGATAGATTTAAGTTCGTTCTTTATGTTTTTATTATTGAATAGTTGCTGTAATCGTTTAGTCGATATTTTTAATTTTGCCGGACTTCCTATCAATAGTAAATCACCATCAGATACTTGGAATGAGACGACATTTGGAAAAGCTGATAAATACGTTTTTATCAAAGACTTGAAATACTGTGTACCCATACCGTATAACGGTATCCATTGAGCAAATAATCCGTTACTCGTTAGCCGTTTTTTAACAATTTCATAAAATTCCTTTGTAAATAACCTTGAAGGACCTGCCATCCATGGATTTGAAGGCTCGGAAACAATCATATCGAATTTTTTGTTTGTAACGTTTAAATAATGACGACCATCGTCTATAATAAGATTTACATTTTTGTTCTTTAAAACGTTGTGATTAAATTTGTTGAAAATCTTTGAGGCATATTTCATATCCGGTTCAATTTCAACAATGGAAATATTTTTTAATGAATGAAATGTTAAGGCGCCTGCAGTAATTCCGCTTGCAAGTCCGATAACCAATGCATTTTGCGGCTTTCGATCAAAAATAAAGGGGAGTTGACCTGAAAGTATTTGAGTGCTCATATCTGCATTCCCGGTTGAGGCATCTACTTTCCCATCAACGGCAAGAGCATAATAAGGACGTTCATTAATCGAGGGCATCTCTATAACGGAAACTACATCCTGTTTACCTTCTGCATAATATTTAAGTTTGTATAACTTTAATAAATTTATAAAATGATCTTCAGACCCCGTCAACGCCTTATATACAGGTAATTTTGCGTAAACACCACTTGTCATAATTATCGGATTCCATTTAGGTTGGAAAAACATACCAATGATTAAGAGGGATACAACAACTACGGATATTGCTTTTTTCCCTCTTATTTCACTATAATAATACCGCAAAATTATTACAGCCGGTAAAAGGAATAAAAATAGAAGAACGACGGTAGTGCCCTGCAATCCGAATAAAGGAATAAAAATAAAAGCCGTCATTAACACACCGATAACATTACCAATTGATATCATTCCAAATGTTAACCCAAAACTTTTATCCTGCTCATAACTATTCTCATTAATAATTTGAACTGCAAGAGGAAACGAGGCACCAATTAAAAGGGTAGGAGGAAGCATTATAGCGCCTGCTATTATAATCTGCATTACAAAAACCATAGGCGTGGAATCATTGCTGCTCATTAAGCTAAGATATATCTGAGGTAATTTACCATACAGCAAGAGTGTAAGCAGACCTAAAATACAT
>CBFDUR010000307.1:0-3668 GCA_965613005.1 uncultured Ignavibacteriales bacterium | reverse complement strand
AATTTATCAATTTATTAATATTTTCATCTTTTGTATAACCTGAAACTATAATTACCTTACAATTCTCATCTATTTCCTGCATTTTTAGAAAAGCTTCCAAAAGATAAGCTTTCTCCGGAAACTACTGAAGGCAGGGAAGGATATATTCATTGTTTTTCAATCAACGGAAATGAGGAATTAATTACTTTGAAGTTTATAATCAGAGATTTTGTTACTTCAAAGCTGAAAGAGTACGAAAAATTATTAAAAGATTTAGCAGAAAAAACAATCCTAAAGTTTCCCGGTTCGCTAATGGATTTTGAGGTTGTTGAACAGTATCGAAATATGAAAGAAATTCTTAGGAAATATCCCGATGTTGAAAAGAATGCATTGGAAGCAATGGAACGTTTAGGAATTAAGCCGATTCAACATCCAATAAGAGGAGGGACGGATGGTTCACGTTTATCGTTTATGGGATTGCCCACTCCAAATATTTTTGCCGGTGAACATGGTTTTCATTCGAAATTAGAATGGGTTGCAATACAAGATATGGAAATGGCGGTTAAAGTAATTGTAGAAATTGCTGAAATTTGGGAAGAAAAAGAAAAATGACATTGGGTAAATGATTTTTAAAATTGCAGTAATTTATCATAAGTCAGCCGTTTGTAAGCAAGCAACCGGTAAAAATATTTTAAACAATGTATATATGGAATATGTTAACATTTTAGCGAAATTTCTCATCTTTTATCCGACTACTATTTTGTAGAAACTCTAATGATTATTCAAGTACGGAAATAGAAATTCAATATTATGAACGAAGAACAAAAAATAACCGGAATAACTGATAATCATAATAAACAAGCTGTGATTAAGATAAAACGGCCTGAATTAATGGCTCCTGCAGGGGACTGGACTATGTTGAGGGCTGTTGTAAACTCAGGAGCTGATGCGGTGTATTTTGGTGTCGATAAATTAAATATGCGGGCAAAAGCGGTGAATTTTTCTTTAGATGAGCTAACGGAATTAACAATATATTGTAAATCAAACAATGTAAAAACCTATTTAACACTTAATACTATTGTTTACGAAGAGGAATTACCGCTAGTTGAAAAGATAGTATTTGCAGCCGGAAATTCAGGAGTTGACAGAATAATTTGTTGGGATTTAGCCGTTACGCAAATTTGTAATAAATATAATATGCCTTTTTGTATCTCCACTCAAGGTTCAGTTTCCAATTCATTGAGCGCCTCATTTTATAAACAAATTGGTGCAAAGAGAATTGTATTGGCGCGTGAATGTTCTTTGAAAGAAATATTGAAAATACGCGTAAATACCGACCTTGAAATTGAAGTTTTCATTCATGGAGCGATGTGTATTGCTATTAGCGGCAGATGTTTTATGAGCCATCATCTTTTTGAGAAAAGCGCCAATAGAGGGGAATGTATTCAACCATGCAGGCGTGAATATGAGATTTATGATCCCGGTATCGGCAAGTCGATGATAATTGGAAATGATTATGTTTTATCGCCAAAGGATTTATGTACAATTGAATTTATCGATCAGTTAATAGAGGCCGGAGTCGATTCATTTAAAATTGAAGGAAGAAAACGCAGCCCTGAATACGCAGCAAAAACAGTTTCGGTTTATAGGGAAGCTATTGACGAATATTTTTCAGGACAACTAACTCTCGAAAAGAAAAAAAACTTATTGAACGAACTTGGAGAGGTTTATAATCGCGGTTTTTCATCTGGATTTTATTTTGATGTACCGAGTTCGAATGAATATGCGGATATTTACGGTAGTAAAGCTACAACGAAAAAAGTATATGCCGGCAAAGTAATTAAATATTATAAAAAAGCTAGAATTGTCTATATTAAATTGGAAACCGGTTCAATAAAGTTGAAAGATAAATTATTAATAATAGGTCCAACCACCGGCGTAATTGAGTTTGAGATTGGAAACATTAAAAAAGATGAAGAAATTAAAAGTTCACAAACGCATCAATGTTGTTGGGAATAAAGTAAAGATTATTTGGGGTAAAAAAGCAGAAAAACATAGTCTTTCCATCACGACTAGTGGTCTAGCTCCGTTTAGTAGTTTCACTTTCAATCACCAAGACAAACATCAAATGTTAAAGACTTTGTTTGTTCAGGAAATGCTCAAGCGTGGTTTTTTGGCGTCCAACATATTTTTTCCTACACATGCACATACTGATGCTCACCTTAAAAAGTATGCTGACGCTGTCGACAAAGTATTTAAAATATTAAAAGAAGCACACGATGCAGATTCAGTAGAGAAATACCTCAACGGTCCAGTTGCTCACACAGGCTTCGCTCGATTAAATTAAAACAAGCATATTTATTATGAAAGGAACTTTATTAATAATCGGTTGTGGTTCTATTGGTAGGCGCCACGCGCAAAATGCGCAGACACTTGGTCTTCGAATGATTGTCTGTGACGCGGATATTGAGCGTGCAAAAGAATTAGCAAAGGAAGTCCATGCAAAAGCATACTATGCAGATTATCAAGAAGCCTATGAAAAACACAGTGATATCTCTGCTGCAGTGGTTGCGACTCCATCAGGTTTTCATATTGAGCAGGCACTTTTTTTAGCTCAGAAAGGAATACATCTTTTTATAGAAAAACCTCTTGCGGTAACAATGAAGGGAATTGATACATTACTTAAGACTATTGATGAAAATAAAGTGATAGTAATGATTGGGCAGTCATACCGTTTTCATGAAGGCTATCTCGCTTTAAAAAAGTTACTTGACGATAAAGTTATAGGGTCAATTTACTATGTTGATTTTTGGGGTGGTCAATATTTACCAGATTGGCATCCGGATATGGATTACCGTACTGAATATGCAGCGCAGGAAAAACTTGGAGGAGGTGTTCTTTTTACTAGCATGAGTCACATGTTTGACTCCGTACAATTCTTTTTTGGTGAAGTCGTTGACCTTTCCGGCTGGAAAGCTAGGTTAAGCGACTTGGAGATAGATGTAGAGGATAGCGTCTTTTGCTTGATAAAAACTGCGAGAAACATAATTGTTCAATGCCAGAGCAATTTTTTACAGAGGAGTCCCGAACACAGGATGATGATTGTTGGAGAGCATGGAACAATTGATGCAGATTTCGTTCGACACACGATTTCCCTTTTGCGAAAGACATCGGAAAATAATGAGATCACTAGTTATGCATTTGAGCCGAATAAGAGGTATATTGAGGAGTTGAAACACTTCCTTTCTCTTGTCGCCAACGGAACTTTTGAACATGATTTAGATATACACACAGGCATACGGGTTGTCGAACTTATAACAAGTAACAAGATTTCGGCAATAACTAAAATATAACAATCATGACAGTCGCTATAATCCAAGCAAGAACAGGTTCTACTCGTCTGCCACAAAAAGTGCTTAAGACAATTTTGGGAAAGCCGATGCTCTCTCTACAAATCGAACGTGTTCGAAATGCTAGACATATAGACACAGTTGCTATTGCTACAACAACAAAAAAAGAAGACGATCCAATTGCCGTGTTGGCGAAAGAAATGGGAGTTGGATGTTTTAGGGGAAGTGAAAATGATGTACTTGATCGGTACTATCAGGCAGCGAAAAAATTTGGCGCAGAAGACGGCCATAAATACGTTAATGGGATTTTAGACAAAGCTGCTCGCGTCACGCGGAAAC
>CBFDUR010000306.1:0-3668 GCA_965613005.1 uncultured Ignavibacteriales bacterium | reverse complement strand
ATTCTGAAGTATGAATGTATGTTGATGTATGACTGTTTGTCCGAAGAACATTGTGTGTATGATTTACCGTACAATCATACAGTCATCCTTATACAATATTGAACAAATTACAAATCAATTTTCTCAACTCGACCAATTTGTTGGTAAAAGTCTTTTGTTAAGCGCCCAATTAAAAGCAAGAAGTTGTCACTCTGAACGCAATGAAGAGTCTCCTTGCTGAGCAAAATCAACGATTCTTCGTCGCGCCCTTCATAGAATGACATTAAAAATTACTTTTCGGACAACCCCTCCAAAATTCATTGAACTTTAACTACGGCAAGTTTTGGAAATTTGGATTTGATTAATTCAAATGAACCAAACAATACTGTCGAGTAAAATAATGTACCTGAAAGAGTATAACCGAAGAATGGAATTCCGGCAATATAGCTTTCCGCTAAGCCCGCAAAATTTGTAGGGTACATTAAACCGGTTGCCCAAACTGCAAAGTTTGTAATTATGAAAAATATAACCGATGCAACTATACCTGCAAGAAGTATATTCTTGGTTCTTACCTTATGCCTTAATTCAATCCCAATTAAAACCATAATAGCAAAACTTAAATACACAGCCCACATTGTCGTATGAAAACCCAAGATTAAGTCGGTTAAAAACATCGCAACAAAAGGAACTATAAAAGCCAGTTTTTTATTTGTAAAGTAAGCTCCTCCAAACAATGCCATGGCTCCTATAGCTGTAAAATTCGGATAATGTGGAATTAAACGGGTAAATGCCACTATCAAAATCATCCAAGTTAATGTGATAAATCTAGGACTAATAAATTCTCTTTTCATAATGATCTCCTTTTAAACTACCTCAAAATAATTTAATTCAAATGAACAATTAAAATTTTTACGATAAAATCCTATTCAATAAAAATAACTTTCATAAAAATTCCAATTACTTAGATTAGCTTTGCTCAAGCTATATATTTTTAATAACTTAAAATAAAAAGAAATTAGACGGTATTCAAAATCAAATTATTTACCAAAGTTTAAATCTATCCCAAGATATGCTGATAATCCCGGGGTAGCATAGCCGAAAACCTCCTCATAATATCGATTGAATAAATTTTCTATTCTTCCATAAAGTTTAACATTTTTTAGTAATGAATATGAACCGGCTAAATTTACAACAGTGTATGCACCTAAAATAACACGTTTTACAGGATAAGAATAAAAATTTTTATCATATCTTTTGCCGGCATAAACAATTTCTATATTTGCATTGGCTTTGTTTGTAAAATCATAATTCAAATCAAAACCTATTTTATTTTTGGGTCTACGTAACAGCGCTTTACCTTTATCTGCCGAAGATGGGCTGGTATTCTTTGCATCCGTATAAGTATAATTCAGATTAAAGCTGAGCCTTTTCAAGGGATTACCTTTTAAATAGACTTCTACTCCTTTTGTTTGCGCTTTATTAATATTAATTGTTTTATAATTATTATTAAAACCAAAAAGATTATCAAATTGATTACTAAAATAATCAATTCCGATTGTTAAAGAGGGATCAAAAAAATACTGCTCAATACCTGCATCCCAGCCATAACTTTTTTCCGGTTTTAAAGACGGATTACCATAGGAAGGATCATACAAATAAAATAATGATGGAGCTTTGAAACCGGTACCATAAGTTGCACGAATTTTTGTACCTGTTTTCCAAAATATATAGGTAGGCGCAATCTTATATGTTACCACCGAGCCGAATTGACTTTGTTTATCATACCTCACTCCAATCGAACTAAAAAAACTATTTCCCAACTTCAATTGATGTTGAAGAAATATTCCCGTAGTTACGGCATCCTTTTCGGGAAATGCACTATTTGTAACACCATAATTAGATTTATAATAATAATTGGAAGTTGTAAATTCTTTCTCACTTTCAAATCCAAAAATTACTGTGTTGTTGTCGTTAAATTTAAAATTATTTTGCCAGTTTAACTGAAATCTTTTTCCGTCATAAAGGCTTCTAGAAGAAGCATGATTGTAAAGGGACGGATTAAAACTGTATTTTCTCACATTTTTTAAAAAGGAAATTCCAATCTTTTGATGCCAAAAGCCGTTAAATAGTTTCCAGTTTCCTTCTGCTTTGTATGCTTGTTGTTCGAGATTATATATATAAGTGGGGTCATCGCCGTGAAACCCTCCGTGCTGGTCTAAATCGGTTTTTGCCTTAACATATCTAACAAAAATATTTAAGTTAAAATTTTTCGAGAAATCATAACCGAAGCGAGAAACAATATTAATATTTTTAGTCCCGTCTTTTTCAGTATTACCGTATTTTGAAGATGCGGAAGAAAATCCTTTTGATTGTAATCTGCTGAGAGTTACGGAATAGTTTAGAGATTTATACCCTCCGTTTACACCTGCCATTGCTCTGAAAGTTGAGTAGGAACCTCCTTCGGTAGATAGAAAATATTTCGGTTTACCATATCCTTTTTTTGTAATAATATCAATTACACCGGCTAAAGCATCGGAGCCGTACAGTGTGCTTTGCGGACCTCTAAGAATTTCAATTCTTTGAATGTTATCCACAGGAAGATCGGCAAAATCAAATGAATTTGAAGGAGCACTCGGCATATTCATTTCTATTCCGTCTATTAATACAAGTGTTTGACCGGGATTAGCGCCACGGATGTAAACGCCGGTAAGTGATCCGGGACCACCTTGAGTAGTTAAACTTAATCCGTATACATCTTTTAACAAGCCGAATACACTATTTCTTTGAAGATCAGTTATAAGGCTGGAATCTATTACTGTAACCGAACTGGCGGTTTCATATTTATATAATTTGGTTTTAGTTGCAGAGACCACTACCTCTTGCAACTGAAAAGAAGGTATTGAATCTCTTTTTGTAATTAGTTTTGATTGAGCAAAAAGAGGGAATGCAAAAAAAACCGCTATTCCTCCGATAAGAAAAATTTTAATTAGTTTCATAGAAGTTACTCCTGTAAAATTGAGTTGTAACTTCGAGGGGAGTTATGGTAAAAAACGAAAAAGGTAAGTTTTTCGTTAATACAACCTCGCCCGCGAAGGTTGATTAATTATTTAACATCTACGGCAGGTCTCCTGGCTAAAAGCAACCGACAGCGCCTTCCCATCCCGGTAAAAGGATAGTGGCATATCACCGCTGGTTTATGCTTTCTCACAGTTGCGCGGCAGCACCGGATTTACACCGGTTTCCCTATTCTTCCCGCTTTTAAACGGGACACCGTAAACACATTTAAGAACTTGTTAAAGATAATTTTTTTATTTTAAAATAAATTAAAAAAAAGTTATTTAAAAAATAATTCAAAAATTGTTTTAAAGTTACTAAAAGCTTCCGGTTCAAATTTAGATACAACTTGTTCTGCATAAAATACTTTGTTGCCCAGTATTTTTCTTAAGTGATCCCCTTCAGCTTCTTGTTCGCTGACTACTTTACCCCTAAGTATTGTTTTTGTTTTTTCCTGCTCTAGAATAAGACCTTTGCCGCCATCTGATTCTCTAATTATATATTCATCAGGAAACACAAACTCAATTGGTAGATTTTTCACATCTCTGTATTGTTCTTTCCCCAAAATTGGGGGGATACAAAATCCTACGCTCTTTTTATTCTTATGGAATTTTACATCACCTAAATCTTTATTA
>CBFDUR010000305.1:0-3674 GCA_965613005.1 uncultured Ignavibacteriales bacterium | reverse complement strand
GGGGGTTGGATAGAACAACTTATCCCACCCCCTAAATATTTAATAAATGTATAACCTATTTATTCCAACCCCTAAACTGATACCTTTTGAAAAGCAATCTTTCCGCCCAAAATAGTTGTTTCGACTTCAAACCGTTCATTCAATACAACTATATCGGCATCATTTCCGACAGCGAGAATACCTTTTTTATGATTTAAATTAATTACTTTTGCACCATTAAGTGAAGCCATCCGAACAGCTTCGGTAATTTTTGCATTGGCGGTTTCGATCATATTTTTAACCGCAATATTTAAAGTAAGAGTACTTCCGGCAAGTGTTCCGTCTTCGAGATATGCTTTGTGATTTTTCATATAAACTTTTTGATCGGCAAATTCATATTCGCCTTCGTGCATCCCACCGGCTCTGATTGAATCGGAAACTAAAACAATTCCGTTTGCGCCTTTCAGTTTTAAAAGCAATTCCATAACGGCAGGGTGAACGTGCAGTGTATCGGCAATAAGTTCAATCTTTAATTCATCTCTCAAAAGTGAACTAAGAATAATACCGGGTTTCCGATGATGGAATGGACTCATTGCATTGAACATGTGAGTTACGTGAGCCGCTCCATTATCAATTGCAATTTCAATTTCATCATACCTCGCCATGGAATGACCGATAGAAAGAACAACCCCTTCACCGGCAGCCGCTCTCATCACCGCATAAGCTCCCGGGAGTTCCGGTGCAATAGTCATAATTTTAATATAGCCTTTGGATGCTTTCCATATTTTATCCCATGCTTCAACGGTAGGTTTCCACAGATAGCTTTCATTCATCGCACCTTTAAGAGCTTTATTGATAAAAGGTCCTTCCATATGAATACCGACAATATTGGAATCCGGATGATTTTCAATAAAACCGGCTACTCTGCGAAGATCATTTAGTAATAACTCCTCCGGTTTTGCGAACAAGGAAGCTAAGATCGAAGTAGAGCCGTGTTCCAGAAAATATCGACTTACTTTTTCGATACTTTCCGGATCACTATCGGCAAAACCGAATCCACCTCCACCGTGTACCAACAGATCGACAAATCCAGGGCATAAATAACGTCCGCTCACATCAATAGCTTCAGTATCATCTACAAATTTAATATCGGATGTTTTACCTAATTCGAAAATCTTTTTCCCTTGAATAACAATCGTTCCATTTTTAACTATTCTGAATGGAGTAATTATTGTTCCACCGACTAAGGCTAGTTTCATATCTGCTTATCGTCCTTTCTTTTAATTCATTGCAAATCTGCTCTAAAAAGGTAATTGCTGCGGAACATACCGTCACATAAATAGAAAACGGGAATTTATAAACTCAAGGTTTGTAAAAGTCTCCCACTCTCCACTTACGATAAAACGTATTTTATAAAAATGACGTTTTGAGAATAATGCATTTAAGAGAGTGTTCATTTATTATTGAGTATATTTTTCAGTTCTAATGTTGCTGCTGAAATATTATCAGCTTTAAAAATTGACGAACCGACAACGAATACATCACATCCGGCCTTTAATGCCGGCTTAATAGTTTCATTATTGATACCGCCGTCAACTTCGATAAGAAAATCTACATTATGATTTTTTCTCATTTCAACGGTTTCAGAGATTTTTCTTAACGAATTTTTAATAAATGATTGCCCGCCGAATCCGGGATTAACGGACATTATCAAGATAAGGTCTACGAAATCAACTATTTCCTGTAACAAAGCAACCGGTGTAGAGGGATTAATTGCAACACCGGCTTTCATTCCAAGTTCTTTAATCTTATTTACCGTACGGTTAAGATGTACAACTTCCTCTAGATGCACGGTTAAAATATTCGCTCCTGCTTCGGCAAAATTTTCTAAATATTTATCCGGATTTTTAATCATCAGATGAACATCTAAAGGTAACCCGGTTATTTTTCTTGCAGCTTTAACGATAATGGGTCCAAAACTTATATTCGGAACGAAATGGCCATCCATCACATCACAATGGATAAAATCGGCTCCTGCCGTTTCTACTAATCTAATTTGTAGGGAAAGATTAGTCAAATCTGCTGATAAAATTGAGGGAGCTAATAATGTCATTTTTAAAACTTAATTTTGGTTATCTTTTGAAGATTCTGCCGATTTTGTTACAAATAAATCCACCGTACCACCCGGATTAACTTTATTCCCCTCACTGGGATATTGATCCAAAACCGTATTCGGTAATAAAGAAAAAGAACGTTGATAATTTATTTTACCAACTTTGAGTGAGCTGTCTGCTATAATTTTTGTTGCTTCAGTTAGTGATTTTCCTATTAAATTCGGAACGGTTACCAACCCGTAAATTTTTCCCAAGCTAACGGTAACCCCCACCGAATCGCCATTTTGCAGCGGTGTTCCCGTCGCATATTGTTGGCCGAATATCATACCCTTCGGATTTTCTGAAGGCACCCGGGTAATTTTTCCCAGCTCAAGTCCTAATCGTTCAAGAGTAAATCTTGCATCTCTAACAGATTTACCGTTTAACTCCGGCACCGGTTTTATCGGAATTCCGCCGCTAATAAATAAATAAACTCTTCTTTTAATTTTTACTATTTCATTTGCTTCCGGACGTTGTAATATAACAGCACCCCGGGGCACTTTTTGATCAAATGTTGTATCGCTTATAATCGGTACTAAGTCCGAGTCCCTCAAAGTTTGAAAAGCCTGTGGTTCACTTAATCCTACAACGTTCGGAACGTGAAGTTCAGGAGAGCTGACATACCACGGCATAATTACACTATTCATCAACCAAATAAACCCTGCAAATAATAATGCCGCTATGAATATTTTCTTTAAAAACGATTTATGAATTATACTTTTCATTGAAGTAAATATATCAAATGATGTTTTCTTAAACAAATTTGAAATACCGGTTTCGCCTCTTCTGTTATTATTGTTAAAATATTTTATTTTGTACCTAATACATACTGTTATTAGGTAGTAATTCAAAAATAAATTATATTTATTATAATCGATTTATTATTGCATTTAAATTCGCTAAATTAAAGTGATATCATTAATATCCACACTTCTAATTACCAATCATATTCAAAAATTATGCGAGGTTATTAAATGTTTAAACAACACCCAAAAGGTTTATTCGTACTATTCTTTACGGAAATGTGGGAACGGTTCGGATTTTATACGGTTATGGCAATCTTTGTCCTTTACTTGGGACAAAATTTCCATTGGAACGATACAACAATCGGTAATGTTTATGGAATCTTTTTAGGGGGAGTATATTTTACCCCTTTAATTGGCGGTTGGCTGGCAGACAATTTTTTCGGTTACAGCAAAACTATAATTATGGGGGCATTCATTCTTGCTATTGGCTATGCACTTATGGCTATCCCAACAAAGGAACCGTCTTTCTTATATCTTGCCTTGGTTGTAGTTATTATTGGAAACGGTTTATTCAAAGCAAATATATCGGTGCTTGTAGGCAATCTCTATTCTCATCAAAACGGTTCACTAAAAGATGCTGCGTATAATATTTTTTACATGGGTATAAATATAGGCGCATTCTTTGCACCGTTTGCTGCAGATGCCATCAAATCTTTTATGATGCATAATTTTAATGCCACTCTTTCCGAAGGCTATAATGCAGGCTTTGGGCTGGCTTCTGTGGGAATGCTTTTGT
>CBFDUR010000304.1:0-3684 GCA_965613005.1 uncultured Ignavibacteriales bacterium | reverse complement strand
TGTTAATTTTTCAATATAAATCCCTTTTTGGTTCCGGCTTGTCCAGGTTAGGGTGTTGTATAGAACAACTTATCCCACCCCCTAAATACAGAAGAGCAATAACCGGGAAGAAGTGAATATCACATTAAATAAAATTTTACCATATACATCGCTGCTTACTGCAGGGTTCTTTATTAAATCTATTAGATAAAAATTTAGGACTCTTTTGAATAATCACATTCTCCGGTTTTCGGAAAACTCTTTTAATTATTTAAAAATTTTTTAACTTTTTTAAATTTTAATCTGTGAAAACATCTTTTTTATTCTAAATTACGATTTTTTTTTTGGCATACCAATTGTATTTAATTGATCGATATAAAATTAAGGAGTTATAAAATGACAACATTATTGTATGTTTTAATTGGTTTAGCTGCCGTTTATCTGGTATATTCGTTCGGTAGAAGAAAAGGTAATGGCCAGGCTACTCAATCATTGCAAGATGAAACTGATGCAAGTTCGCATTCCGATTCGCATTCTGATTTACATAAAGAACATAAGAAGCGTAGCGGTGGTTGCTGTTAATTAAATTTTCGATTTTTTTTGTCTCAGATCAGTTATTAAAAGATGCTTTCTAGCATTATCTTTAATAATAAGAAAATGTTCTAAGTTTCGAGCGACTTCGATATATAAAAATTGATTTTTAGACTTTAAGTCTAATTAATTATTTATAGAAGCCTTTAATATTAAAGAAAGCTTTAAATAACCTAGTGATGTCATATCGAAGGAACGAAGTGACTGAGATATCTTTTAGATTTAGAAAGATTTCTACACTCTCTCCCTAAATATATTGGTGAGTTGAATTTGAAATGGCTATTGATGTCTTACTTATAAAATGATCAATGAGAATGTTGCTGTTGCTTCACCATCAACAGTTTATCGTCTCTTGTTGTTTCAATAATTCATTAGTTAACAAATTTTGAAGATGTAGTAAGGGAGATGTAATATTTTACACGACGGTATGCAGAATGGAAATAAAAGATATATCATAACGCACTAAAGTGCAATTTAGAAGTCGGAATTTATGCACAGCATCCTTTGAGGAGAATTATTCTAAAATATTTTATTTTTCTCTGTAGATATTATGTTTAAAAATAAAAAGGCAACCTTTCTGTAAATTAGAATTATAAATCACTAATTAAATAAAAACAAACGGTAAAGGATGCCTTTGGCATAATTTCCGGTTATTTTTTACTGAATTATATTTTAATTAATTTTCTTGCAAACATGTTCAGTTTTCTTTACGGGGAAAAACAAAGATTTAACTTGTGCCAAAGGCATCCATTCGGATAACACTATAGACTGGAACTACAGATTTTAAGTGCATCAAATAATATTTCCGCAGTAAATTCTGCGAAATAAAATTTCTTGATGAACCTGAAATTTATTCTAAAAGAGATGATAACAAATATAATGCTCATTATTATTAAAATATTTTGTCCATGGCTTCTGAAAAATAAAAATATGTATCATCTAAATTACATATATTTAAAAAATTTGTTTAATCTTTGATTTGCATCATTTTAATCGGAAAAAATAAGTAGAAAGAGTTAACGATCTGCCGTAATAGATTTATTAGATAAGAATTAAATAGAAATTATTTTAAGTGAAATATGAAATAAGGTTGTGATTTATAGGGAAGACAAAACAAATAAAAAAATTACCGTTAAAAAACGAACCTGGTTCGGAGTGGAAGGTGTTGTTGAAATTAGTCAAAATTTTTTTCATAAAGCCGGAATAGGAAAAGTTATAATACCCCATCCTCCTGTAGTTAACCGGCTCCTAAGATTAGGTTTGAACAGGGATGATAAAAATTCCCTTAGTATTACTCACGAATTCGGACATCTGCAAACTTTCCCTCAGTTAGTTATCTATTTTTTATTGATTTCATATTTGGCGGTAATTCAAGGAGGAACAAGCTGGCTGGAAATTGTTCTTTTATTGATAAGTATACATTCCGTCTGGGAAATAATGGCGGAACTCTTTACTATTACAAGCAGCGGTTATCAATATAGATTGTTTTATAAAGAGGTTTCTGTTATACCACGTATTATTTTCTGGACCATAACCATTTTATTTTCAATCGGGGGATGGGTTTTGCTATTTAGATAGTTGTATCAAAGCAGCAAAAATAGTTTTTTAAAAGAAATTGAAGTGTAAAAAACTTAAAATAGGAAGAAATTAAGATGGATTGGCTATCTGAAAATTGGCTTTGGGTTTTAATAGTTGTTCTTTTTATTATTATGCATTTGTTTGGTCATGGTAGCCACGGCGGTCATGGTAATTAAGACTATTATAACAAACAAAGTAATAGAGATCAAAATAATAAACATGGTAATCATTTTTAACTATCTGTTAAATATTTTATAATGTATAACTATAATTATAGATTTTGAAAGGGGAGATAAAAATTATGCCGGATAAAAAAATTAAAGTAGGAGTAAATGGTTACGGGATTATTGGAAAGCGTGTTGCAGATGCTGTAAGACTTCAACCGGATATGGAACTTGTAGGCATTTCAGATGTTGTGAACGACTACCGTGTAAAAACCGGAGTAGTGCTGGGGTTACCTATCTATGCTTCGCTTGTCGATAAGTTGAATGAAATGAAAAATTTAGGTATACCGGTAATAGGCACTCTAAATGATCTTCTAAAACAAATAGATGTAATAGTTGATTGTACACCAAAAGGAATTGGAGCCAAAAATCTTGAGCTTTATAAAAAAGCCGGTGTAAAGGCAATTTATCAGGGCGGCGAAAAGCATAGTCTCACCGAACATTCTTTTGTTGCACAGGCTAATTATGAAACTGCTTTGGGACTTGATGCAACACGAGTGGTTTCATGTAACACTACTAGTACTGTGCGTACACTTACTGCACTTCGTAATAGCGGATTACTAAAAAAGGCACGCGGGGTGTTGATTAGGCGTGCTACAGATCCCTGGAAATCAGATCATAGCGGGGTAATGAACACTGTAGTACCCGAACCGCATATTCCAAGCCATCAAGGTCCTGATGCACAAACAGTGGTACCCGAATTGGATGTGATAACCTTAGCGGCTAAAGCGTCACACACACAAACTCACAATCATTATTGGATTGTGGAACTTACCCGTAAAGCCGGCCGGGAAGAAATTCTGGCAGCATTTAGAGCGGCACCGCGCATATCATTTATCAGAATGAGTGACGGAATTGTAGCACTAAACAATACAATTGAATTGATGAAAGACTTGGGGCGACCACGCGGTGATATGTGGGAAGTTGCTTTATGGGAAGATGTATTGACCGTCAACGGTAACGAAGTTTATTACACTTATCAAGTGTATAACGAAGCAATCGTAGTTCCCGAAAATATCGATGCGATTCGAGCACTGACAAGTACCATAAAAAATGGGGAAGATTCTATCCGGATTACCGACGAAACAATGGGAATTCGAAAGGATTTCCTAGCTAAGAAGTAAAATAGAATAACTTGTATATAATACAAGAATAAATAAAAAAAAGTAATTCATTTGATCTTGCCGGTGTGTTATTCAGGGTTAATGTTTTTTAATATTCATACTTTTCGTCATAAAAAATATCAAACGAAAAACATTCAGGGGGTAGAATAGAATAACTTGCATATAATACAAGAATAAATAACTGTTAT
>CBFDUR010000303.1:0-3698 GCA_965613005.1 uncultured Ignavibacteriales bacterium | reverse complement strand
TTATCCACTCAATTTCCTCCCAATCAATTACTTCTGTTCCCTCAAAAACATTTGGTTCAACCAAAACAAATAGTAAATGTTGATAACGGTAGATATAAACTTGATAATGTTTTGATCAACGATACTCATCCGTATAAACGGCTAACTGTCGAACAAGTACTTGTATACTCTAGTAATGTAGGAATGTCCAAATTGATTCAAAAGTTGAACGATGATACATTTTATAGATACTTGCGAGCATTTGGTTTCGGAAATTATACTTCTATACCGCTTCCAGGTGAAGCAAGAGGAAATTTAAGAACACCGAATGATTGGTCGAAAATTACTGAAGCTTTTATGTCATTCGGTTATGGGATCTCGGTTACGCCTATTCAGTTGATTAGTGCTTATAGTGCTGTAATAAACGGAGGATTGTTATATCAGCCGGAACTTATAAAACGTGAATTTAATAAAAACGGTAAAATTGTTATGAGTAATTCTCCGAAACTTATTAGGAGGGTAATTTCGGAGCAAACTTCAGCGATTATGAGAAAATTCTTAATGGAAGTAGTGCAAAAAGGAACCGGGAGAAATGCTCAAATTAATATGGTTAAAGTCGGCGGTAAAACAGGTACATCTCAAAAATTAATCGGAGGTAAATATTCAAAGAGTGATTATAATTCATCATTCGTTGGTTTTTTCCCTGCCGAT
The DNA here is from genome assembly GCA_965613005.1 of uncultured Ignavibacteriales bacterium. GTDB lineage: Bacteria > Bacteroidota > Ignavibacteria > Ignavibacteriales > Ignavibacteriaceae > CAVVVS01. The sequence continues at coordinate 3,008 of CBFDUR010000303.1, read as the reverse complement.
AATCCGAAAATAGTTTGTTTGATTTTAGTGAATTCCCCTCAAATAGGTAGGTATGGCGGTTCGGTGGCTGCCCCGATTTTTAAGAAGGTAGCGGAAAAAATCATTGGTACGGACCCTGATTTATTTATTAATCATGCATCTAAATTGAAAAATAATAAATCGAAGATACATATTGTTTTTGTCAAAAATACCAATAAACAGCGGAAAAGATCATATTCCTTTCAAAAATTGCGGATGAAGTATAATCTAAGTTTATTAAAAAGAAATATGATGCCTAATCTTAAGAATTATTCACTTAGAAATGCAATTTTTATATTGAATAAATTGAGAGTAAAGATTAAAGTTAATGGAACAGGGAAAGTTGTTTCTCAAAGTATTCCTGTGGGAACAAAAATTCATAAGAATTCTTTGGTAACTCTTAATTGTAAAGAAACACAAATTAGTGGGACAATAGTTTATTAATGGAATTAATTCAATTGATAAATAGTGTGAGCGTAATCCAAGTGATTGGTGAAGTTCAGCGACAAGATATATCGGGAATATTTTACGATTCTCGAAGAGTAATCAAGAATTCTATATTTGTTGCCGTTAAAGGTTACAAAACCGATGGACATAAATATATACTTGATGCAATTAATAATGGAGCGATTGCAATCATTCTAGAGAATAATTCAAGTTTGCCGGACGAAGTATTTATTCATCGAAAAGTTGCTAAAATTTTAGTTAAAGATAGTCGTTTTGGTTTAGCACAGATCTCTTCCGCATTTTATGGTTACCCATCAAAAAAATTAAAGGTGATTGGAATTACAGGTACCAATGGTAAAACCACAACATCTCATTTTATAAAAACCATTCTGGAAACTGCAGGTAGAAAAACAGGACTAATAGGCACTATATCGAATTGGATAGGCGATAAAGAAATAAAATCTTCTCTTACTACGCCGGAGTCGAATGATTTAAATGAGTTACTTTTCAATATGTATAAAGAAAATTGCTCTTATGCCGTAATGGAAGTTTCATCACATTCTTTAGTATTGGGGAGAACTGTAGGGATCAGTTTTAATGCAGGGGTATTGACCAATATTACTTCGGATCATTTGGATTTTCATGAGAATTTTGAAAATTACTTAGAGGCAAAGAAAATTTTATTCGATTCACTTTCAAGAACTTCATTTGGTATTCTAAATGCCGATGATAAAAATAGTAAACGTCTTATGGAAAATTCTAACGCAAGATTTTATTTTTACGGAAGAGTATCAAATGCGGACTTTATTATAAAAGACATAAGATATGATTTTACAGGGACAAAATTTATTCTTCAATATAATAATATCGATTATCCTATATCTACTACTTTCATCGGTGAATTTAATGCTTATAATGCAGTTGCTGCATTTAGTGTTTGTGCATTGCAGGGAATTAAAGAAAACATAATAATTGATGGGATTAAAAATACAAAGCGGATTCCCGGCAGATTCGAAGTAATTGGAAACGGAAATGAAAAAGTAATTATTGATTATTCGCATACTGCTGATAGTCTTGAAAAAGCTTTGAGAGCAATCCATGATATTGTAAAAAAAGATATCCCGGTTTATACGGTTTTTGGTTGCGGTGGAAATCGTGATATTTCTAAACGCGCAGTTATGGGTAAAATAGCTAGTGATTTGAGTACGCATGTTTTTATAACTTCCGATAACCCACGATATGAAGATCCTCTGAAAATAATTGAGGATATCAAACAAGGTATCCTTAAGAATAATTATGATATTGTTGAGAATCGTGAGGAGGCTATTCGTTTAGCAATTAGGAAAGCGAATGAACCTTCAATTATTTTAATTGCCGGTAAGGGACATGAGACTTATCAAGAAATAAATGGAGTTCGTAATCATTTTTCCGATAAAGAAATTGCTGAAAAATATCTAAACGGATGAAGAAAATTAGATTGACTCTTGACGATATATTTAGTATTCCTACGGCGGTTATATATAATCCGGACTCATTTGAAACGGTTTCGGCAGTTTCTATCGATTCTAGGAATGTGAAACCGGATTCACTTTTTGTTGCAATAGATGGTGAAAAGTTCGATGGTCATAATTTCATAAATGATGCAATCAAAAAAGGAGCGGTAGTTGTTTTAATTTCAGAAAAAAAGAAAGATAATTTTAATGGTTTGAAAATTACATTTATTACCGTTAAGGATACAAAAATTGCCTTAGGAGATATTGCAAAAATTTGGAGAAATAAACTTAATACAAAAGTCATCGGAATAACCGGTAGCAGTGGTAAAACATCAACTAAGGAATTTCTCTCGACTGTATTAAGTGAAAAATATAAGGTAAATAAAACTATTGCTAATAATAATAATCATATAGGAGTTCCGTTAACAATTTTGGATACCAACGAAAAACATCAAATATTAATTACTGAATTAGGCACTAATCATTTTGGTGAAATTGCCTATTCGGCAAATATAGTTAGACCTGATTATGCTGTTATTACAAATATTGGGGATACTCATCTCGAATATTTTAAAAATAAAAAAGGTGTGTTAAAGGAAAAGATTGAACTATTCAAAGCAGCAATGGAGAATAATGGAACTCTCTTTATAAACAATGATGATCCTTTATTAAAAAATGTATTTCAAAATTATCCAAAGCGAATAACATACGGATTTAATTATTATTCAACTGCTCAGGGCAAAATTGTGGGTTTTACCAATTTAGGTAAATATATAATTGAATTTAAATATAAAAATAAAACTTTGAAATTTACTTGCCCTCTGTATGGTGAATATAACGCAAAAAATATTTTAGCAGTTGCAACGGTATCCTTTTATTCCGGGATAAATAAAAATGAATTCCTGAGGAGTTTGAAAAGGTTGAAGCCGATAGAAAAAAGGCTGAACGTTAATACTTTCGAAAATTTTATAATAATAGACGATACCTATAATGCGAATCCGGATTCAATGAAATATGCTATCGAATTAATCGGCAGGATGAATGCATATA
>CBFDUR010000302.1:0-3698 GCA_965613005.1 uncultured Ignavibacteriales bacterium | reverse complement strand
TACTTCATTTCCGGTAAACTTAAATTTGATTACCCACTGTATTTCATATAGAGCCGTTTTTTTAGTGGACTCATTTATAATTTAACAGCAATAATTACCTGAACGATTCCGAATGTAAGATTGCATGACTTGATATTTGAAAATCCGGAATTCTTTAACAATTCCGGCATATTTATTTTTTCGTCAAATTCTTCTACGGAACGGGGCAGGTATTTATATGCTTCTTTATCCCCCGAAATTATTCCGCCTATTAACGGGAGAATCTTTTTAAAATAAAATTTATAAAGTAACTTAAATAAAGGGTTCGAAGGCATTCTTAATTCAAGTATGGTTACTTTACCGTTTTTTTTCAAAGTTTCATAAAAAGAATTAAATCCTTGTTGTACATCGTAAAAATTTCTAACTCCGAAAGACACAATAATATTTGTTACAGATTCTCTTTTTATCGGCATTTTTTCTGCAACCATTTGGAAATTTTTTCCCTGTATCCAATCACTTTTCTCGTTGAATAACATTAACATATTATGAGAGTAATCCGCACCGAAAATTTTTGAAACACCCATTTTCTTTGCTTGTATTGCAAAGTCCCCGGTCCCGCATGCTACATCTAACAAAATTGCTTTGTAATCCAATTTCGTTAGTTTTAATGCTTTTTTTCGCCAATAATAATCAGTTCCAAAACTGAGAAGGTGATTTAAAAAATCATATTTGAATGCGATAGATTCAAATACTTTTCTTACTTGTTTTTTTTTATCATTCATATCATAAAAGATCGATTAATAATTTAATTTTAAAAGAGATAATTAATGAGCCTTTTTAAAAACTAGGCATTCATAAAATCTACGACTTATCATAATCGAATTTTTCCTTCCCTCTTACTTCTTGCCACCAATTAAACAAATGTTTACCAATCCAGATTGAAAAGATCATAAATAAAGCGCCTCCAATCAGATCAATTACATAATGATACCAAAGATATACCGTAGCGAAAATTAATAGTATGCCCACAGGTATAAAGAAAAAACGGGATCTGCTCTTTAACTTCACCGATAAATACATAACTATTAATGTAATCATTGTATGTCCGCTAGGGAAAACGTCTCTTTGAACTAAAGCAGCCGGATTTATGGTTCCGGGAGGGATTGATTCGCCGGTATCAATAATATTCCTTAAATACTTGGTTAAGAATAATCCCGGTAGTTCTTGGTTAATATGTGCAAAATTGTGAAGAGTAAAACGGGGTCCTATTCCCGGAAGTGCAAAATATCCCAAATACGAAACAAAAAATCCGAACACGACGGAAAATATAGCATAATCGCAGGCTAAATATCTTTTCTTTCGAAATAAAAATAACGCTAAAAGAATCGGTAGTAGATAAAACGAACTATAAACAATTTGTAAGATTTCGGTGAAAACCGGATTAGCGATACTTTGCAAAAATTTGGTTGGATCACCTCCTAACATAAATCTGTCAATTTTTATGAACAACCAATCATAATCCGTTTGGCGAATAGGTTCTATCATATAATAAAGTTCTTTAAAAGTAAAATAGACTATCGGAACCAAATACCAGTAATGTATTGTACGCCAAAAACGAGTGCTGTAGATTTCTTCTCCATAAGCCAACATTAAAGTCATTATAATAATCCCAAAGTCTATATATATGAATATAAGCCAATAGGAAATTCTTGAATGAAATACAGTGATAATCAAAAGAAGAATTATATAAAACGCAATAACTACAAGATCATAAGCCTTTAAGTGGTATATGAAAGATTTTAATTGATCCATTAAATTAAAAAATCATCAATAATAAATAGTTTGTTATGTCCCATAATATCAAAATTTATTTTTAACAAACTTTGTCAGCTTAAGAAAATCATTTATTTTCAACTGTTCAGCTCGTAAAGATAAATCGATATCAGAATTAGAAAAATTTATAAACTTAAATATACTATTACTTAATGAATTTTTTAAAGTTTTTCTTCTATGACCGAAGGCAGCTTTTACAATATTGATGAAGAGCTCTTTTTCCTCAGTATCCATTTTTATCTCTTTAATATAAATATGAACCACTGCCGAATACACCTTCGGTTTTGGATAAAACACATTAGGTGATACCTTAAAGCATAATTTTATTTCGGCGAAATAGCCTAGCAAAACAGCGAGTATTCCATATTCCTTAGTACCTCTCGTTGCCGCTATTCTTTGAGCTACTTCGTGTTGTAACATCAAAACCGCATCTTTGATGATATTATTATTTTCTATTATTTTGAAAAGAACAGATGATGTAATATTAAATGGAATATTACCGGTAATTCTAAGTAATTTATTTTTTTTTGAATAAAGTTCTTGAAGATCGGTTTGAAGAAAATCTTCTCTTATTAAATCTAATCCGGGATATTTACCGGAGAGAATTTCGATAACTCTTGTGTCGATTTCTACCGCGGTTATTGTGTTAGTCCGTTCTAATAATTTATTTGTAAGCGAACCTAGACCCGGTCCTATTTCAATTAGATTGTCATCATTTTCAGGAGCAATTTCATCTACAATTTTGTTAATAATATTTTGATCCCAAAGATAGTTTTGACCGAACTTTTTAAGAGGTTTTACTTTTTGCATTCCCAAAATTAGAGAATCAATTTTTTATTTTCAATTATTGCCGTTTTAATAATTCAATCCTTAAGAATAGCTTTTCAGGTAATTAAGTTTTGTGGTGATGCAGCACTTTATAGGAGTATTATATTAGCCGAAGAGTTTTTAGGAATCACCGTTTAAGTAAATTCTGATTCTATATTGCTTAATTCATCGGATAGTTTGTTCCATTCTTGTAATATTGATTCCAATTTTTCTTTTATCTTTTTGTATTCATTGGTAATTTCTTTTGCTTTTTGAACGTCCTCATAAATATCAGGGTTAGTAAGGAGATTTTCCAATTCCTTTTCTCTTGTCTCATGTTTTTCTATTTCCTTTTCCATTTGTTCTATTTTTCCGGTTAATTTTTTCGTTGCATCATATTTTTGCTGACGAAGTTCAGCTTCAATTCTCTTCTTATCTTTTCTAGTGAGGATTTCAGATGACCCTTTCTTTTTTGTATTTTTTTTATTGTCGACTGTGTTTTGTTCACTTCTTTTTGACAAGAAATATTCGATACCGCCGGAATAGACGGTAATTTGTTTTTCTCGTATTTCTACAACTTTATTAACAATCGGTTTTAAAAAATCAACATAGTGAGAAACCAAAATGATTGAACCCCGGAAATCAATTAAAGCACGCTGAAGAACTTCTTTGGAAGAAATATCGAGATGGTTGGTCGGTTCGTCAAGAATAATAAAATTTGCTTTGGTGAGAAGCATTTTAGCCAAAGCCAACCTGCTTTTCTCTCCTCCGGATAGTACACTCACTTTTTTGAATACGTCATCTGTAGAGAATAAAAACGATCCGAGCAAAGACCTTAATTGACCTGGGGTCTTTTCATTAGAAATTTCATCAATTGTTTCCATCATGTTAATGTCGGGGTCTAAATTATCAGCTACATCCTGAGCATAATAGGAGATGATAGTATTGTAACCGGTTATTCTCTTTCCTTTATCGAAATCAATTTTACCTGCTATTATTTTAGCAAATGTTGTTTTCCCAGCACCGTTCGGGCCGACAAACGCAATTTTATCGCCCCGGTCAACTCTAAATGAGATATT
>CBFDUR010000301.1:0-3699 GCA_965613005.1 uncultured Ignavibacteriales bacterium | reverse complement strand
AGGACTAGGTTTATCAGCTAAAGGAATCCTTGATTCGGGACTTTTGCCAAGGATGGATATTGACAATTAAAGGAGATATTCACAATATCGGAAAAAACATTGTTTCTATCGACGCTGTAAAGCTAGCGAAAAATATTAATAGGAATAATTTCTAAGGAGGAAACAGTTGAATAAATTTCTCGAAGTACTTAAATCAGGTAAAGTTCTCCTATGTGATGGTGCAATGGGGACAGAGCTACAAAAAAGAGGGTTGCCTTCCGGTGCTTGTTCGGAAGAGTATAACATTTCACATCCTGAAATTATAAAAAGTATTCATAAAGATTACTTTGATGCCGGTTCCGATATTGTTGAAACAAATACCTTCGGCGCTAACGGAGCAAGATTGAAGCTCCATGGCTATGAAGATAGAGTTAAAGAATTTTGTATTGCGGCAGCTTCCATTGCGAGGTCTGTTTGTCCTAATGATAAATTTGTTGCTGGTTCTGTAGGACCTACAGGAGAGCTTCTAGAACCATTGGGTGACCTATCAGAAGAGGAAGCTTATAGAATTTTTACTGAGCAAGTCGAAGCTTTAGAAGAAGGCGGAGTTGACGTAATTTTTGTCGAAACAATGATGGCAGCAGAAGAAGCAGTTATTGCAACTAGAGCGGCAAAAGGAAATACATCTCTTCCTATAATTGGAAGCATGACTTTCGAATTGGGCAAAACCGGTCTTCGAACTATGTGGGGCATCGATATTAAAACAGAAGTCGAAAAATACACAGAAGCAGGAGCTAATGTTATAGGTGCTAACTGTGGAAAAGGTTTTGACGAAATGACTAAAATTATAAATGAGATGCGACCTCTTACAAAAAAACCAATAATCGCACAATCAAATGCAGGAATCCCGGAATGGATTCATGGCATGCCCGTTTATACCGAAACGCCTGAAGTTATGGCACCAAAAGCGGAAGAGATATTAAATGCAGGTGTAAATATTTTGGGTGGCTGCTGCGGAACAGACCCAACGCACATCAAAAAAATGAGAGAGATTTTGGATCGTTTGACAAAGGATCACATCTTATTTTAATAAAAATATATTTAACTTAAAAATTCATTAGGCTTGTTAATCTAAAATACAAAACTATTGCTAAGCTTTCTAGTTGTTCACCCGAAGAAATTAAGCTACTAAACTTGCACTGAAACATGTAGGCAGATTAACTATTGCAAGTTTTGGTGCATTAATCACTGAATTTGCCGGAATTGGAGGTGTTGGATTAATTTTTGGAATACCTCTTTGGGCTAGTGTCGGTGCTGCGATTGTTTTTTTAGCTGTTGTAGCATTAACCGGTTCATATCGTTCTGTTGAAAAAATAGCGATATTAATCGGAAGTTTTGAACTTGCTTTCGTTCTCGTAGCTCTGTGGGCACATCCTAAAATTGGTGTTATACTAACCGGATTGGCACAAATCCCTTGGAATAACTCCGATTATCTTTATTTAGCCGCAGCAAATGTGGGTGCCGTTATTATGCCTTGGATGATTTTTTATCAGCAATCTGCAATTGTAGATAAAAAACTTAAAGTAAGTGACATACACGCATCAAGGTGGGATACAATATTAGGTGCAATAATAACGCAGATAATAATGGCTGCCGTGTTGATTGCCGCTGCCGCCACAATCGGTGCAAGTGATCCCGGTACACCGTTAAACACAGTTCAGCAATTAACAAAAGCTCTTACTCCCTTTTTTGGAGATACATTAGGTACAATAGCCTTCGCTATGGGAATTATCGGTGCCGGAATGGTTGCTTCAATTGTTGTTTCACTTGCAATGGCTTGGGGTTTGGGTGAAGTTACGGGTTATAAACATTCGCTTGAACACCGCCCTTTGGATGCTCCATGGTTTTATGCAATTTATATAATCGGTTTAATACTTGGCGGATTATTGGTCGTTTCGGGAGTTAATTTGGTTAAACTTAGTATTGACGTACAAATTATGAATGCCTTATTACTTCCTATTGTTCTCGGTTTCTTATATTTATTAGCCCTCAAAGTTCTACCTGAAAAATACAAATTAAAAGGTATAAAAGCTGTACTTGTCGGAATAGTTATTTTTTTAACCAGCGGATTTGGTGTGTTTGCTGTTCTTAATACACTATTATAATATTTTTTTACCGGTATGTATTGAAATTTCAAACGGCAAATTTATTTGATAATTTAGACTGATAAAAGTACAATTTAGTTGGGCATTAATTTTTATACACAAAATTCAAATGTTGTTGTTTTTCAATAGATATATGTTTAAGATTGTGAGATTTTTAAGTTTATATTTAACTGATATTTTTTTAAGTTTTATAGAACTATTTTTTGACAGATGACTTTATTTAAAAGGAATAGACAATGACGCCTCGAAAAAGAATGAATAATGCAATGCACTTTAAGGCAGTTGATCGTGTTCCGGTTATGTGTCAGCTTTCAATCGGACACTATTTTTTATACTCCGGTCTCGATCCGTTGGAAATCTGGTTTACCTCAGAAGGTTTTGCAGAAGCACTAATAAGAATGCGGGAAAAATATTCCTTCGACGGAATATTGATTAACCTTCCCGGTAGAGATCCTAACTACAAAAAATTTATTGAACGCATTGAAAAGAACGAAAATGGAGAAATTGTACATTGGAGAAATGGTAGTTCTACTACGATTCCGAAAGACGATAATCCACATTATTATCAAAATGATGGTAGCCGTTATTTTCCTGCTTTTGAAGAGATCAAGCCGGAAGAGCTTTTTTATGTTGAACCTTGGGACCTTACCGATATAACTTATCCATACACATGGGGTTTTGAAAAAGAACCGCGCCCCTATGACGATTATTTCCCTAACTATTATATGGATACAATTAGAAAAGTTAAAAAAAGAGTTGGTGATGAATATTCGGTTCATTCGGAAGTGTTTTCTCCCTGGTCTCAATTTCTTGAACTACTTAACTACGAAAACGCCTTGTTGGCAATCATGGATGATGCTGGAAAAGTTAAAGCATGTTTAGAAAGATTGACCGACGGTGCAATTGACTTGGGAAAACGTCAGGCTAAAGAAGGTATTGATGCTGTTCTAATTTCTTCAGCTTTTGCAGGTGCCGGGTTTATATCAAGAGAACATTACCAAGAATTTGTTTTACCTTATGAAAAGAAAATTGTTGAAGGAATAAAAAAAGAATTCAAAATTCCTGTTTATACACACACTTGTGGAAGTATTGGCGATAGATTAGATCTGATGATAGCTACAAGTACTAATGGAATTGACACGCTCGATCCTCCTCCGCTAGGTACTGTTGAACTTGAAGAGGCAAAAAAAATATTAAGCGGAAAAGTTTTTATTAAAGGAAACATTGATCCCGTGAATACTTTACTAAATTCAAACGAACAAAATATAACAAAAGATGTTGAATGGAGATTGAATATCGGAAAGCCAAACGGAGGATTCATACTTAGCTCTGCTTGTTCAATTGCCCCGTATACTCCTCCTAAAAACATCGAGCTCTTAAAAAACCTCGCAGAAAAATACGGAGAGTATAGTAAATGATTGAAGAATTACTTAAAGAATTATCAGCTGCGGTAATTGATGGAAATAAAGATAAAAGCATTTAAATAACAACTAAATTATTAGGACTAGGTTTATCAGCTAAAGGAATCCTTGATTCGGGACTTTTGCCAAGGATG
>CBFDUR010000300.1:0-3705 GCA_965613005.1 uncultured Ignavibacteriales bacterium | reverse complement strand
AGAACTCCTGACCCATAGTTTGAACACGATTCAAAAACGGTATATTCACGAATTTAGTTTGTTAATAAAAATGTTGTAGTCTTTGGGTAAAATAATAACTTTAGGAGTTGGATAGAACAACTTATCCCACCCCTTAAACGCATAACCGCTCAATATTTATATTTGGAACATGAAAACTAAAGATAATAACAAAGACCGGCGCTTATTAATTCAATTTCTTCCTGAAGGGTGGGAAAAACAGGCAAAAGAATTAGGCGCATTAAAACGGCAAAGGAAATTCAAAACAGCAGCCGATCTTTTGAGATTGCTCTTAATCCATCTTGCCGACGGTTGTTCTATGCGTGAAGCAACTACAAGAGCGAAACAAGGCGGGTTAATTTCAATTTCCGACGTGGCACTACTTAAAAGATTACGAGTATCTTCAGAATGGTTTCAATGGTTGGCTATTGAGTTACTCAAAAGAAGGATGATATCATATAATCCCCCTGAATGGTTATCCAAGTATAATGTTCGAACCGTAGACGCATCAGTAATAACAGAACCAGGCTCCACTGGAACTGATTGGAGACTTCATTATAGTCTAAAATTATTTGATCTTAAATGTGATCATTTTTTTATTTCGCGACCTAATATTGGTGAAAGCTTTGTTAATTTTAAGATTAATGATGGAGATTTGTTAATTGGCGATCGAGCCTATGGGAGACTGAAGGGATTACTCCATGTAAGAAAGAATGGAGGTTTATTTTTAGTTAGATTGAAAAATAAAGCATTTAGGCTCTATGATAAAAATGATAATGAAGTTCAAATGTTGCAGGAATTTAAAGAAATTGCTATAGGAGAAATAAAACAAATAGAAGTGCATGCTGTAACAAAAGAAGCTTCAAAGCTAAATATGAGGTTAATCGCTGTAAGAAAAAGCGATGAAGAAGCTAAAAAATCAATAAAAAAAGCATTAAGAGAACATAAAAAGAAACAAAGAAAAGTTAATCTTGAAACCTTAGAATTACATCGTTATATAATTCTTATAACTTCGTTGCCAAATACTATTACTGAATACCAGATAGCAGAATTATATCGAATTAGGTGGCAAATTGAAATTGCGTTTAAAAGATTGAAAAGCATAATGGGATTAGGCCACTTACCCAAGACTGATGAGGATTCGTGTCGTGCGTGGCTACATGGAAAACTATTTGTTGCTCTTTTAGTTCAATCAATTATAGATGAAGCTAGTTTTTTTTCTCCCTGGGGATATCCAATTCGACGATACGAAACATAGCAGATGCCTATGGAGGGAAATGTCTTTTGCTTTTCATTTGGTAAAACAAGCTGTTAATCCACGTTTATCAATTGACTTGTGTTTGCAGAATTGGAGTGAAATCTCAAAAGATTTAGCTGAAGCTTCCCGCAAGCGGAAATTTCAAATGAATTGCTTAAGTTAGCGCTTATGCCCCTTCAGGGTTATTATTATGCAATCCGGTCAAATAAATATTTTTCATTAAATTCAATTTCATATTTCTTCAAAAATTCAAAATATTCTTCCCGGAAGGATTCCCTTTTATGATGCTCTTCTTGATGCAAAATATAATTATAGACATTTCCTATCTGCGAATGTGAATATGAAAAAGCACCATAACCTGCCTGCCAAGAGAACTTACCTCGAACAAGTTTCTTTTCGTTTATAAAGTTTGTTGAATTGTTTTTAATATCCCGGGTTAGATCTGAAATAGCCATCGATGGTTTTAGTCCTACAAATACATGAATGTGATCCGGCATTCCGTTTACAATAATTGGTTTTTGATTTTTACTTTTAATGATGCCCGCTATGTATTTATGTAACTCATCTTTCCATTTTTTTGATATTAAGTTTTCGCGTCCTTTAACTGCGAATATAATCTGTATATAAATTTGTGAAAATGTGCCTGCCATTATATCACTCCTTCGGAGTTTTGATTATGAATATTTGGTTTTGGTTTATAATAATTGCACCTCTTCGAGGTTAGTTTATTATTATTTATTTTTGTTTTTGTAATAAATTTAATGTGTTCATCTATAATAATTTAAAAATTTTTATTTAGTTTGTAATAGTTTTTAGTAAGCTTATCCACACAATGTATTTCTTCTTTAGTAAACCCAGAAGGGGTGATATTATTATAAAATTGTCAGACCCTTACAAACTTAAACCTCGAAGAGGTGAAATAATATGCAATCCGGTCAAACAAATGATTCCACTTAAAAATTAAAGATTCCCGATATCTCACACTACTAAAATAAAATACTAAAAATTAAGAAATTCCTGCAACTGACCCTTAAGGCAACGAGTTTTAAACCAGCCAATCAGAATAATTTTCTTGAGTGATTACTTTAAAAAATGAATCCGGGTAAGCTTTACCCCAGGCTTTAGGAATTTTAGTTTTAGATTCATTCCATTTCATTTCAAAAGCAAAAAGATTCCCTTCTCTTTCTTCAACCAGGTCAATTTCCTGCTGATCATAGGTTCTCCAAAAATAATTGTTAACAAACATTTTATTGTAGCTTTGAAATTTGATTCTCTCGCTGATCATATAATTTTCCCAAAGAGCGCCTACATCATTCCTTATGATTAAGGGATTGAGATTAGCAATAACAGCATTCCTAATTCCGTTATCGTAAAAATACCATTTGGAACTTTTTACAACCTCTTTTCTGAGATTCCTGCTGTAACCTTCCAGCTTAAAAAGAATAAATACTTTTGTCAATAAATCGAGATATTTTTCAACTGTGTTTCTGCTCAACTGTAATTTTTTAGCCAATTCATATAATGAAACCTCACTACCGATTTGAAAAGCTACTAAGCGCAGCAGGTTAATAATTTTAGATGAATTTTTAATATTTTCGAAAGTCAGAATGTCCTTCAATAAATATGAATTAATTAAATCTTTAAGATAAGATGATTTATCTTCGAGCGAGTTCATTAAATATAATTCAGGGTAGTTGCCATAGATCAATCTAGTGTGCAAATTATCTTTTTTTGCAGTTATGGGTTCAATATCGTATAATTCTTTTTCAGATAAAGGATAGAGTTTCAATGTTATTTTTCTGCCGGTTAGCGGTTCACCGGAAGTATTTCCCAAATCAAATGCAGAAGAGCCGGTTGCAAGTATTTTTAACCCATCAATTCCGTCTACCATTAGTTTTAATATGTTCCCTATATCCGGAACTTTCTGCGCTTCATCAATAATAAGTAATCTCTTGTTTCCTAACAGATTCTCATAATTTCTGACTGTTTTCCTCTCAAGGAGATCAAGGGTTGAGATTTCTTCCCCGTTTAAAAACAGATAAGGTTCTGTTAATTCATTCATTATTTTTTTTATCAGAAAAGTTTTTCCAACGCGCCTTGCGCCCAATAAAACAACAACTTTTCCCGGCTGCAGTGATGATAAAATTCTATTAAAAAGTATTCTGCTAATCATAATAATGTAGATACGTTCATTAAGTTGAATAAATTTATATAAATACAATCAATCTGTTGATTAAATTTATATAAATTGCAATAATTAAACAAATTTAAACTACTTATTTAAATATTTGGATTTTCACCCGTTTTACAAAGCCGTCTGCACGAAGTCGTTTTGTTATTTATACTGTAACGGTACGACCGTGAGAGCCGTAAAAAATTTCAAACACCGTACGGCATCTGTTTTCTGCCTGTACCGGTTTATCCCAACG
>CBFDUR010000299.1:0-3717 GCA_965613005.1 uncultured Ignavibacteriales bacterium | reverse complement strand
GTTTTTCTTGTGTCAACAAAGCCAATACGACAGAACATATTTGACTTTATAGTAGAACGTTTCTTTTTCTGTGCAAATAAATATAACATTGTCATTTCGGGAAAAGCAATATCGACTGAGGAATCTCTTTCACAACATAACGTTTTGAGTAACTATATGCAGCCGAATGATCTTATATTCGAAATCACGCCGGTAAAAAATTTGGGATCGTAATTATAGATAGGAGTTCATTTGCAAATAATAAAATACATAGAGTTTTTATCACCTTTTTTAAGTTGTTCCGACCACCGTCATTCGAATCCAAATCTTCTATATTGTCATCTAAAAGCCAATCTATACTACAACCCAGATTGTATAACTTTTTTAGAATGCGATAACCCGGTTTTCTCTTTCCATTTAAAAGCCTGCTTAGATGCTGTGGTGAAGTTTCCAAATCTTTGGCAAATTCGTTTAATGAATTGTAATTTGATAAAATCCATTTCCTTAATTTATAAGAGAAGAACATATCATTGTTTCCTTTTAATGTTTAATTTTCCTTGCTTATTATTAACCTAAAGGTTAAATTTTTATTGTAATAATAATAATTTTTGATAATATACCTTTTTTCTCCTTAAGATGAAACATTTGTATTTAAATTGAACAACAGGTAATTTCACAAAATATTAGGATAAAAAGATCCGGGGATATATGAAAAGAAAAATCATTTTTATTATACTAAGTATATTTTTACTTTTGTCGCTTACCTACTATGCCGTAATAAATATATCTAACCGTTATAAGAAGCATTACAATTTTTACAAAAAATACTCTCTGGCAATTACAGAAAATACCGGATTTGAACTTTCCAACAGTATCAATCATCAAATAAAACTAGCCGACACTCTTTCCGAATATTTAGAAAATTATAGCGTTTTATCCAATAAGGTAAAGAAAGAAATAAATAGAGACCTCGCTTTTTTTGGAAGTAAAAGTTTAAATATTTGTATTTTGAACAAAAAAAATGAATTTGAATATTGTAATAAATCCACAATTAACGTCATTTTGCATAAAAAGAGACATACTGCGGTATTTAAAAACATCGGAGATAAAGATTTTGTCAACGGATTTATTGTTAAAGAATTTAAGGAAAAAGAAAAGGGTACTGAATTTTTATTAATACTAGATAAAATAATATATAAGAAAAACTATAACGGCTACATTGCACTTATCCTAAATCTAACAAAGATGTTGGAAAATGAAATCAGCGGAATGCCTCTGGTGAGAGAAAATATTGATTACTCAATCTATGCTGCAAACGGCTCATTAATTCTTTCAACAAAGCATCCAATATTAAATGAACTTCAAACCACTCAAAAATTACCTCATAAAGGTTATACTTTTCCTTTTAAAAAGATTTTACAAAAGAAGAGTGGTTTTTTAACTTTGACATCAAAAGGCAATAATTCCAAAATCTTAACTTATTCAACTATTTCTTTTCTAAATAAAAACTGGATTTTATTCATACGAGGGCATAATGAAGCTTTGGCAAATTTGGATGAAGAGTTAATGCAATATTTAACTCTTTTGTTTTTTCTCTTTGTTTTAAGTATTGTTGCCGTCATAGTATTTTATAATAAGAGTAAACGATTAAAAATCAAAATACTGGAAGAAGAAAAATTAAAACGTACAAAAGATGAATATAACCACAAATTAAAAATTTCAGAAAAAAGGTATCGCTTACTTTCAGAGATTATGTCCGATTTTGCCTACTCGTTAAAAATAGATGATAATGATTTCTCCGTTGAGTGGATAACCGAAGCATGTGAGCAAATAACAGGTTATAGCGCAGATGAATTTATAAATAAAAGGAAAAATGTTTTATACGAGCTTGTCCTGCCGGAAGAAAAGAAAATACTAATATCCTATACCAAAGAAGTACTTAAAAACATACCTAAAGACAAAATATTTAGAATTAAAAGAAAAGACGGAAAAATTGTTTGGGTAGAAGATCACCGTTATCCTTACTTTGATAAAAAAGAAGGACGCATTACACATATACACGGTGCTGTAAAAGATGTAACTGAGAAACAATTACTTTATAACAATCTGTTAATATTTAAAAATGCGGTAGAAAATTCATTTGAAGCCATCTTTATGACAGATATAACAGGGAAAATCACTTATGTAAACAATGCATTTACGAAGCTATATGGCTATACATCCGATGAAGTTATGGGAAAAACACCCGGTGAATTTTTATTTACCGGACTGGTTGATGAGGATTTATACAAGAAATATATAACGAATGTTTTTAATAACAAATCGGTTAATTATGAGCTTATTAATAAAACTAAAAACGGAAAAATTGTTTACATAAGATCATTGGTGAACCCGATTTTCAATTATGAAAACGAACAAACCGGCTTCATCGCAAAACAATTGGATATCACTGAAGAAAAGAAAATAACGCAGGAACTCATAAATGCAAAAGAAAAAGCCGAAGAATCAGCTAGAGTGAAGGAAAATTTCTTTGCAAACATGAGTCACGAATTGAGGACTCCTCTTGTAGGCATAATAGGTTTTTCTGAAATACTAAGAGGGGAAATTGAGAACGAAGAATTTAAGGATTATTCCGATCTGATTTACTTCAGTTCTTTGCGTTTGAAAAGAACCTTAAATACGATATTGGATTTTTCAGAAACCGTAGGTGAAAAATTAAAAATACAAAATAAAGTGGTTGACGTTAATAAATTGGTTAGAAGCGAATACGAAAATTTTAAAACCGAAGCTAAATTAAAACAATTGGATTATAGATTAAATTTATTAGAAGAACCATTGACCATAATAAGTGACAATAGATTATTGAGCATGATATTAAATCATCTAATTGATAACGCTATGAAATACACCGATCAAGGGTCCGTTGAAATTGATGTAAAAAAGACTAAAGAAGATAAATCTGAGTTTTTATATTTTGTGGTAAAGGACAGCGGCAAAGGTATTGACAAAAAAAGACAAAAGATTATATGGGAAGAATTCCGGCAGGAAAGTGAGGGCTTGTCGAGAAATTATGAAGGAGTTGGTTTGGGTTTGACAATCGTTAATAAATTTACCGGTCTCTTAAAAGGAAACGTAGAACTTAAAAGTGAAGTGGGTAAAGGGTCTTCATTCATTGTGAAAATACCTTTTGAAGATGCTTTAAAAAGTACCACCGGGGAAAAGGAAACGCTAATTATTGAAAAATTGCAATCGGTAACAGTCAATAAAAATAAGGGGATACTTTTAGTTGAAGACGATTTTATAAGTGCACTGGTAATTACAAAACTCCTTCAAAAAAGATACAAGGTGGATTTCGCTTCAACACCACAAAAGGCCATAGAATTATGCGGAAGAAAATACTATACTCTAGTATTAATGGATATAAATCTAAAAGATAATTTAGACGGTATGAAATTATTAAAAATCATAAAAGAGAAATATAAAGAGTATAATAAAACGAAATTTATTGCACTAACTTCCTATATATTAGAGTATACTAAGGAAGAGATTATTAAAGCAAGTCTTGAATATCCGGAAGAGATTAGGTTAGTTGAAAACGGAACTAATCAGGGTAAGGGCAGTGCCCTGCAGAACGGTTTCATGAACTCAACCGGCAATATAGTCGTGTTTTTAGACGGCGACCTCGAAATAACCCCTTCTCAGGTTGGCAAACTGTTAAAATCAATGAGGGATAACGTT
>CBFDUR010000298.1:0-3725 GCA_965613005.1 uncultured Ignavibacteriales bacterium | reverse complement strand
TTGCACAAACATTATCACCAATAAATCTCATCACATCATTAAACATTACCGAATCATAAGGCGAAGGCTCCGGAAAACCTTGACCGGCCGTTGTATATAAAATTCTTTTTACATTTTTATATGATAGTATTTCTACTACACCTTCCATTTTTCTTGCAGCGCTATCATCAAAATCTATTATTTTTGCATGTGCATAACCGGAGTGTAAAATAGCGACATACAGCATATTGGGAAATTCGAAATCATCGGTATATTTTTCCGTACCTGTTACCAGAGCCAATCCGTCGATTTTATCGACCGGTTTATTTACATATTTGAACATGTTTGCTCCAAATAAATTTTATTTGCTTTTCAATTGTCAAATATTAATTTCGAAATTTCTATAAAAAAGTAAATCGTATAACGAAATACTTCAAATAAGAAATAGAAAAATTGAAATAATAGAACTATTAAATTATCTTGACACTAATTGTACCAAATAATAAATTTTAATTTTTTATTTATGCTTTTGTAACTGCACTGCTGCCTTTTGAACAGCATCAATAATTTTTACATATCCTGTACATCTGCATAAATTACCATCCAGTGCTTCCAAAATTTCTTCTCTTGTCGGATTATTATTTCTGCTCAACAAATCATAGGAAGCTATAATCATTCCGGGTGAGCAAAAACCGCATTGATCTGCACCGGCCTCAATAAATGATTTTTGAAGTATGTGAGGCATGTGAATAGTTCCTATTCCTTTTACGGTTTTTATATTTTTATCTCTTGCACTCATAACTAATACTTGACACGAATTTACCGGTTTACCTTCCAACAATACAAGACAAGCACCGCATTCACCTTCGTCGCATCCGCGTTTCACTTCTGTGTATCCATTATTCCTGAGAGCATTCAGCAATGTATCATCCGGTTTTATTTCAAGTTCCTTTAACTCGTTGTTGATGTTAAATCTTTCTTTCATACAACTTTCTTTCTTAATTCAGTGAGGAGATCATTAAAATTTACTTTTGATACTGTTTCTTTATAGTCGGAGGAGTATTTATAATCTGATGGGAATTTCGGATTAATAAATTTAATGCTATTTTCAATCAATTCAGATGTGATCTGTTTATTGATAAAGATGCTTTCTGCTCTTTTAAATCTCTTGAACCTGCTTTTTACTCCGGTAATATAAAATCGTGCATTTTGTACTATAAAGTTTTTTACTTTAAATGCTGCAGCAATGGTAAATAATGGATATTCAAACTTTATTAATGAAAATCTTTTTATATCTGCAATTAATCCGGGTTCTTCTTTTATTATGATTTCTTTTACAATATGATTCTTTTTGATAATATTTTTAGTTACATAATCTTCTATTGAATAGATTCCAACAGCTTCTCCTGTAACTTTTACTTTTGCATTGAGGGCTAACAGCGGCGCATACAAACTGCTCCATAAAGGAAAATCTTTTAAAGAACCTCCAATGGTAATTCTGTTTCTTAAAGGAGTTGAGGCAGCTTGATGAAGGGCTTTTGCCAACATAGGTAATTGCTTCGTTGCTCTATTATAAGCTACGACATCCGCAAAAGTAGAACCTGCCCCTATAGAGATTTTATTTTTATTGTTCTTAATATAATTTAATCCTAGTCCGCTGATTTCTACCAGCCCTTTAATGCTTTTAGTTTGCGTTTTCAGAATTCGAGTACCTCCGGCGTGAAGTATTATACCCTCTTTTTGAATTAGCTTAGAGGCTTCTCTTAAGGTCGAAGGAAAATACCATTGTACATTTTCCGGTAACATAAAAACACCTTATTGTTATAATGAAGTGTTATGAATTTTCTAATAATTTTTTCGAGATTTGATTTCCTTTTTGGATAATCATATTTTCATCTTCGCCTACCAATTTCCCATGTTCAACAACTATTTTTCCGTTAACAATTGTGTATTCTGTTTGGTGGCTTATTCCGGTAAAGAGAAGTGCTGCAAGAGGGTCCGATAAACTTCCTGTATATTCAAGTTTGTTCATGTTAAAAATAGCTAAATCTCCAAGCCATCCTTCTTTTATTTTACCTACTTTCGGAAAGTTCAACATCTTTGCACCGTTTTCTATTCCCATTTTGAAAGCTTCTTTTGCAGTCAATCCGCCGGCACCGTATTTTACTCTTTGAAGAAGAAGAGCATTTCTTAATTCGCCAAGCATATCGGAAGTATCGTTTGATGCCGAACCATCTACGGCAATACCAACATTAATTCCCATATCAATCATTTCTCTAACTCTTGCAATACCTGATCCTAATCGCATATTTGAAGAAGGGCAGTGTGCTATTGAAGTTTTTGTCTCTGCGAGGACTTTCAGCTCATCATCATTAAAATAAACACCATGCGCAAAAAATACTTCCTCACCAAGAAAATCAACATCTTCCATTAATGCTAAAGGATTTTTCCCAAACTTTTCGTTACAAAATTTTTCTTCATCTTTGGTTTCGGCAAGGTGGGTATGCAATCTTACATTGTAAGTCCGGGCTAATTTAGCAGTTTCTTTCATGTTAGCCATTGTAACTGAAAAAGGGGAACAAGGTGCCAGAACAACTTTCTTCATCGAATCTTCCGATGAGTCATGATATTGTTGGATAACTCTCAAGCTATCTTCTAAAATTTTAGTTTCATCCTGTACAACTGAATCCGGCGGTAGTCCACCGTCCTTCTTACTGAGGGACATGGAGCCACGCGTGGGTGAAAACCTAATCCCTAACTTTTCCGCAGCTTGAAATTGGATTCCCATTAGATCACCTTTAAAAGAAGAAGGATAGAGATAATGATGATCGGTTGTCAATGTGCAGCCTGTTTTTAACAATTCTCCAATAGCTAATAATGAAGAATAATATACTGCATCTTCATCAATATCCTTCCAAATATCATACAAATAAACTAACCAATCAAATAATTTTGCATTTTGTACAGGTTTTAAATTTCGAGTTAAAGTCTGATAAAAATGATGATGCGTATTAACCAATCCGGGGATTACAACGTAATCGTTGCAATCTATAATTTTTAAATTATTATCATCAACATTAAGCTGTTTCCCGATTTTTATGATTTTATTATTATTGATAGAAAAAATCTGTAATATATGTAATATTGATTTTATTTTTAATATTATATTACTTGTGAATTTTATTTTTTTTGTTTTTAATTAAACTTGTTTTGGTGTTTAAATCTTTATTTGTGGTGGTGATGAAGCTGGAAGAGGTGCATTAATAGGTCCTTTGGTTATAGCACTTGTAACTATTAAAAAAAATTTTGAATACAAATTATCTGATGAAGGTGTAAGAGATTCAAAACTTATTTCAAAAAAGAAAAGAGAGTTTTTATTTCCAATAATAAATGAAATTTGCGATGAAATAAAAATAAATAAAATTTATCCTAAAGAAATAAATAAAGCTTTTGAAGACAAAATATCTTTAAATTATCTTGAAGTAAGTCATTTTAGTAATTCATTTGATAAATTTAAAAATGAAATTAATACACTTTATCTTGATTCTCCAGATGTTATTCAGGAAAGATTTGGAATTTATTTTCAAAAACTGTCAAAAAAACCAGTTTATGTTAAAAATATTAAATTTAAAAGAACAAAAGATGTAAAATATACAAAAATAATTTCAGAGCATAAAGCTGATTTAAAATATCCAGTTGTTTCTGCTGCAAGTATAATTGCAAAAGTAGTAAGAGATAATGAAATG
>CBFDUR010000297.1:0-3733 GCA_965613005.1 uncultured Ignavibacteriales bacterium | reverse complement strand
ATGGAGATTAATTTCGAGCTTAATTAAATGTTCACAGGGGGAGAGAATTTAGTTTTTTCCTTTAATGAAAAAGCTCTTTGCAGATGAGTTTTTAATCTTTTTATAAATTCGGCTTGAGTGTAAAACTTAAGATAAAATAGTACCGAAGGCCGGACTCGAACCGGCACATGGTGTAAGCCATACTGGATTTTGAGTCCAGCGCGTCTACCAATTCCGCCACTTCGGCATTTAAAAGCATTGTTAAGAACAATAAAGTGTAATTATATAATTTTCATTAAACGAAATGTGAAACTACTAAACTTTATTTATCAATGCAACAGTTTGCCGGTTGGAATAGCCTGGAAAATATTTTTTATTCTAATCTTAGATGATCATCATTTATTTTTCTGTGCTCTATCAATTTTTGCCCAAGTATCTCTCAGCGTCACTGTTCTATTAAACACCAAATGACCGGCAGATGAATCTTCGGTATCCACACAAAAATATCCAAGCCGTTCGAATTGATACCTATTACCCGGTTCAGCATTAACAAGGCTTGGTTCAAGTTTGCAATCGGTAAGTATTTGTAATGAATTTGGATTTATATATGATTTAAAGTCGGTATCTTTTCCGCTATCAGGTACAGGGACGGTAAACAATCGATCATATAATCTAACTTCGGCGTTAATAGCATGCTCAGCCGAGGTCCAATGAATAGTTCCTTTTATTTTTTTCCCACTTTTATCGGCTCCGCTTTTGGTATCAGGATAGTACGTACAATGTACTTCTTTAATTTTGCCTGAAATTTCATCTTTCACAAAGCCTTCGCATTTTACTATATATGCATATCGTAATCTTACTTCATTACCTGGGAACATTCTAAAATACTTTTTCGGTGGATTTTCCATAAAATCATTTTTTTCGATATAAATTACTTTTGAAAAAGGAACTTGACGAGTTCCCCTGTTCAAATTTTCAGGATTATTTATCGCATCAAGAAATTCAATTTTATCATCCGGATAATTATCAATGATTACTTTCAGGGGTTTTAATACAGCCATTACTCTTTGGGCTTGTTTGTTTAAGTCATCCCTGATGCTATATTCGAGCTGCGCTACATCAATCAGATTATCTCTTTTGGCTACACCTATTTTTTCAGCAAAATTTCGAATCGATTCCGGTGTATAACCTCGTCTTCTGAACGCTGATATCGTAGGCATACGGGGATCATCCCAACCGTTAACGAACTTTTCCTCCACCAACTGAAGTAATTTCCTTTTACTCATTATGGTATAACTTAAATTTAATCTGGCAAATTCAATTTGTTGCGGATGAAAAATTTCCAATTCGTTTAGAAACCAATCATAAAGTGGACGGTGATTTTCAAATTCAAGCGTACAAATTGAATGAGTTATTCTTTCAATCGAATCAGACTGCCCGTGTGCCCAATCATACATAGGATAAATACGCCATTTATTACCGGTACGATGGTGAGTTGTATGTCTTATTCTGTACATAATTGGATCTCTTAAATTCATATTGGGTGATGACATATCAATTTTAGCTCTTAACACGTGCTCACCGTCTTTAAATTCACCAACTTTCATTCTTTTAAATAGATCAAGATTTTCTTCAACGCTTCTATTTCTATAAAGGCTCGGTTTTCCCGGTTTTGTCGGTGTACCTCTAAATTCCTTTATCTCTTCCAAGCTCATAGAATCAACATAAGCTTTCTCTTTTTTGATCAATTTAATAGCGTATTCGTATAACCGGTCAAAATAATCTGATGCATAATATTCTCTAGTTCCCCAGTCAAAACCTAACCATTTAATATCCTCCTTTATAGAAGCCACGTATTCGGTATCTTCTTTGGTCGGGTTGGTATCATCGAATCTTAAATTACATAATCCGTTATATTCATTTGCCAAACCAAAGTTTAGACAAATTGATTTTGCGTGTCCGATATGTAAATATCCATTTGGTTCCGGGGGAAATCTAGTATGAATTTTACTTCCATATTTATTTGTCCCGAGATGTTCGTTAATAATTTCTTTAATGAAATTAGTTGATGATGAAGTCGATTTGTTATTCATGTTTTCATTACCGGTTCTATTATTTTCGTCTTTATTTAATTTTATTTTGAATTTATTTGAATTTTGTTAATATTTTTAATTAGTCTTGATTATTTCAAGGGCATTATTTATTCTTTTGATTACTTCCTCTTTCCCCAAAATATACAAAAGATCATAAATCCCAGGACCAACACCGATTCCTGATAAAGCTAATCTTAATGGGTGAATCAATTTACCTGCTCCGATATTTAATTCTTTCACAGTTATTTGCAGTACCGTTTCGTAATCTTCTTTTGCCGGGTTATCTAAGGCTAAATATTTTTCCACTAGTAATTTTAAATGTTCCGTTGTATCGGATTCCCATCTTTTGTTAATAATTTTTTCATCATATTCGGTCGGTTCTTCGAAGAAATAAAAACTTTTTGTAATGAATTCATGAACAAAAAGAACTCTTTCTTTCATAGATTTTATAACCTTGAGTAAATAATCATCGCTATATGAATTTTCAGCATATTTGGACCTGCTTAATTCATCTCTCAATAAGAGTAAAATTTCATCATTCGATTTATGCCGTAGATGTTCGCCATTAAGCCAATTTAACTTTTCAATATTGAAAACCGCACCGGACTTATTTACTCTCTCCAATGAAAAGTTTTGGATTAATTCTTCTAAAGAATAAAACTCTTTATCATCGCCTGCATTCCAACCTAACAAAGCGACAAAGTTAATTAAGGCTTCTTTCAAATATCCTTTTTTACGATAATCCTCAACGGCAACATCTCCTTGTCTTTTGCTGAGTTTTGACTTATCGGGATTAAGCAATAAGGGTAGATGAACAAAGGCAGGTTTTTCCCAATTAAAATAATCGTAAAGTAACACATGTTTTGGTGTAGATGGCAGCCATTCTTCACCTCGTACGACATGTGTAATTTTCATTAGATGATCATCAACTACATTTGCAAGATGATAAGTGGGGAAACCGTCGCTCTTCAGCAATATCTGATCGTCAATCGTATTGCTGTCGAATTCAATGTGTCCTCTGATTACATCATCAACTTGAATTATTTGATCAGGTTCAACATTCAATCGAACAACATACGGTTGTCCACTTGTCAATTTATCTTTAATTTCCTCCGCAGAAAGTTTAAGGCAATGTTTATCATATTTTATTTGAAGTTTATTCTTTTGTTTTTCTTCTCTTAATTTTTGGATACGCTCGCTAGTACAAAAACAACGGTAGGCTTTTTTATGTTTAATTAAATCTTCCGCATAGTGTTGATAAATATCTAATCTTTTAGACTGAACGTATGGACTGAACTTACCTTTTTTCATCGCACCTTCGTCATATTCCAAGCCGAGCCATTCCAGTGTAGATATAAGATTATCAACAGTGCCTTCAACGAATCTATTCCTATCGGTATCCTCAATCCTTAAAATAAATTTACCATTCTTACTTTTTGCAAATAAGAAATTAAACAACGCTGTCCTCAAGCCTCCAACATGCAGAAATCCGGTTGGACTCGGGGCAAATCTTACACGAACATGATTATTGATCATAATAACACAAAATAATTTATA
Source organism: uncultured Ignavibacteriales bacterium (assembly GCA_965613005.1). Classification (GTDB taxonomy): domain Bacteria; phylum Bacteroidota; class Ignavibacteria; order Ignavibacteriales; family Ignavibacteriaceae; genus CAVVVS01. Next base: position 104 of record CBFDUR010000297.1, on the reverse strand, counting down.
ATTTTGACTACAAAGTTAACTAATTTGAGTATAAAATTGGAATAATTTCGGCAGTTAATATTTTGTTAAGGGGGTGGAATAAAATAAGTTATCGGATTACAATT
>CBFDUR010000296.1:0-3738 GCA_965613005.1 uncultured Ignavibacteriales bacterium | reverse complement strand
ATTGTATATCCGCGTAACTTGGTCGCACCAATCCGAATCCCGATACAAGGATAGCGCCAAAAATTATTCCTACTACTACTAAAACTACTGCTCCTAATAATCCTTTAGATTTCATTATTCTTCCTCCGATTGTATTTTTTTCTTAAATTAAACTGTGCTCTTAAGCATCAGTGACAATAGACCTATTAATTTTTCACTTAAATATTTGGAATGATTGAATCCCTTTAAAATCCGGGACATGATAATTCAAATACTTTTCTAAAAATAATATTGCTCTTTCCATAGTTTCATAATTAATTTTATTTTCAATACTTTGATTGTTCTTTAGACAAAACATGTACTCAAAAAGTTCCGCACTGAGCGGAAAAGATTCTATATGATTCTTTCTACAGTTACCGCATAAAATACCTCTTTCAAAATTATATGACAACAAAGATCGAGATAAATCGGTTGTCCCGCATATACTACATTTATTCAACTGCATTTCATATCCACGTTCGGATAACAAAAATATAAAAAATCTTCCGAAAATTATTATTTCTTTTTCTTGCGATACATTAAATAATGTTAATATTCTTATTAAACCTTTAAATAATTTTAAGTTTTTTTCATTTTCAACAGTTAATTTTTTTACTAATTCTATAACAGCAAAAGCATATTTCAGTTTTTCGAAGTCCTCTCTGATTTTGGCAAAATATGTAATTAGGTCTATACTCGAAATTATTTGAATTTCTCTCGAATCTTTCTTGTACATTACAATTTGCAGATGGTTCAATGGGTCTGCAACCAGCCCAATTTTAGATTTCGGATTTCTTCCACCTTTAATGATAGCGGATATTTTTCCGAAATCTTTAGTAAACAATGTTACAATATTACTGGAATCTCCATAATTTATTTTATTCAACACGACGGCTTCTGTTTTAATTATATTACTCATAATTTTTTTATCGCATAATTATTACAGTCAAGTTCATGAATTTCAGTATGATTTATCGAGATGATTATTATTACGTCATTGAGATAAAATCCACAAGGTTTTAAAGTAAAAACGACATTCAACGAATAAAATTATAAGGGAAAAAATATAAATTCTCTTCCGTAATTATTCCCTTAATAAGATAAGAAGGTGTAACATCAAAAGCAGGGGTAACGGAATCATACCGATCTAGAGTAATTGGGTTCCCGTTTATTATCGTTAATTCTTTTTTATCTCTGAATTCAATCTTAATATCGTTTCCTGTAGGTAACTTTTCATCAATCGTAGTAGTAGGCGCGGCAATATAAAAAGGAATATTGTGATAATTACAAAGTACGGCTAAATTATACGTACCGATTTTATTAGCAGTATCGCCGTTAAGGGCAATTCTGTCTGCTCCGGTAATTACCAGATCAACTTTATTTTGTTGCATTAAAAATGCAGCCATCGAATCGGACAAAATAGCAAACGGAATATTACATTTATCTAATTCAAAAGCGGTTAATCTCGAACCTTGCAGCAAAGGTCTAGTTTCATCAGCATAGACATAATTTACTAATCCTTTTTCGAAACCTTTTTTAATAACACTAAAAGCAGTACCGTCGCCGGCTGTTGCAAGCTTACCCGTATTGCAATGTGTTAATACGATAGATTTTTTCTGAAATATTTTTAAGCCGTTTATGCCAATTCGATCACATTTTTCAATATCTTCTTGCTGTAAAAGTTTCGCTTGCTGAATCAGTAATTCATAAAGTTCGTTAGAATTTATATTATCTTGGAAAATCCGCCTGATATAATCCAGAGCAGAAAAAAGATTAACGGCTGTTGGTCTGGTAGATGATAATCTTTCGTAAGCCTTAGTAAAATTATCAACCAATAATTTTTTTGGAACGTTCTTTAACGACAACGCAAGAGCATAAGCCGCAGTTATCCCAATAGCCGGAGCTCCGCGCACTTCCAGTCGTTCTATCGCAAGAGCAATCCGTTCCACGCTGTCAGTCTTGATATACTCTTCTTTAAACGGAAGCTTCGTTTGATCGAGAAAAATAAATTTATCATTCTCAAATCCTATTGAAAAATATTTATTATGCTTCATCGAACCTGGAAAGATTTAAAAATTCTCTATACCTGTCTTGTACTCTCAAATATTCTAGTTCTTCCAAACCTTTTATGCTAAATTCTTCCACGCAAAAAGAAGCCATTGCACTGCCGTAAATAACTGCACGCTTCATATTTTCAGGACCTAGGTCTTGAGTTTTATGTAAATAACCGATAAACCCCCCTGCAAAAGTATCGCCGGCACCGGTGGGATCATAAATCATCTCCATTGGATAAGCAGGTGCAGAGAAAATAATATCATCCATAAATAACAGCGCTCCGTGTTCACCTTTTTTAATAATTAATATTTCCGGTCCTAAATTCATAATATTTTTAGATGCTCTAATTAGACTAGGTTCTTTTGCAAGTAACCGGGCTTCCGAATCATTAATTATCAGCACATTGACTCTTGGCAAGAGCTCTAATAAAGTATCTTTTTTTCCTTCAATCCAATAATTCATAGTATCACAAACGATGAATCTCGGATTATTCAATTGATCCAACACACGTAACTGTAAAGTAGGATCAATATTACCAAGACAAACAAATTTTGATTTTTTAAGTTTATCGGGAATTATGGGATTAAATTTTTCAAAAACATTTAATTCCGTAAATAAAGTATCCCTTACGTTAAGGTCATAATGATATTTACCTGACCAACGGAATGTTTTCCCTTTTTCGATCTGCAGTCCTTCAAGAAGAATAGAATGTTCTTCTAGCAAATTTATGTATTTTGAGGGAAAATCTTCGCCTACAACACCCACTAAATGTATGGGAGCGGTAAAATAGCTTGCTGCTAAAGAAATATAAACAGCAGAACCGCCTAATGCTCCCTCCACTTTATCGAAAGGCGTTGTAACGGTATCCAAACCTAAAGAACCGACAACTAATAAACCCAATATTAACTCCTTAATTTTTTAGAAAGATTAACAAAACTAAAATAATTAAAAGCCTAAAGAATGCATAATTTTTGTGGTGAATTTGTTTATTATTTTGTTTCCCGGAATACATGAGCCTCAATAAGATTTAAAATTATTTCCATTTTTATAAACCGCATAAAATTTAAAAATAAGCTCTTACTTCTGCGCGAGCTGTGTGAACAACCCTCTCACCACCCTGAAGTCGTCCGACATAACTAAGAGTAGATTGAAGATTATCAGACAATTTGTAATTAAAATTAATACTCCAAAAGTAATTTTTTCCAATGACATTACCCTGGGTTAATTCAAAAGGTAAAAAATTTTTATTTGTATTTTCAGTTAGTTCATTTCGTTCAAATTCGGCTCGTAATCTACCTCGTCCGGCTAACGAAAGTGTAAATCTTATTGATTGGGAATTCATATTAATGATTGTAGGAATTGCCGGATCATCATCAATACTTCTTCCAACTTGAAATTTAAATCCTACCTCGATATCTCTTTCAGGTCTGTAAGAAAAATCAGAAATTATCTTGTTACTGGTAATCTCCCGTACACGATTCGATGCTGTACTAGCGGAAACATTATCTATTCTGTTAATTATATCGGTTCGATTACTAATTTCAGGTATCAGTCGAAAAGTGATTCGAATGCTTCGTTCTCTGTTATAATTCCTTTCGATTCCTGCACTATATTGATTCATACTTTTTTTTTGCGAATATCTGAACCTCATTGAAAATTCCGGGT
>CBFDUR010000295.1:0-3743 GCA_965613005.1 uncultured Ignavibacteriales bacterium | reverse complement strand
GAAGTTATAAGGGATTGTAATTCGTCGTTAAAAAAGGCACAACATATTTTTATTGAATATCATTCATTTGCAAATGATGATCAGAAATTGAACGAACTATTACAGACACTTTCCCACAACGGATTCCGGTATTTTATTAAACAAGAAGCAGACCGAAAGCTGCCTTTCATAAATACAAAAAACAAAAATAATCCGGTAATGGATATGCAGCTGAACATTTTTGCTTCTCAAAATAAATGAAAGTTGTTTTAATAAATAATGCCGATACAAAAGGTGGAGCCTCCCGGGCAGCTTTTGCACTAACAAAAGCACTTCGCAAAAATGAAGTTGCAGCAGAGATGTTTGTTCAAACAAAATTTGGAAATAGTGATTTTGTCCATTCGGCGGATAACAATGTGCTTGCGTCAATTTACACTTTGTCAAGAAAAGCTGTTGATTTTGCTACAATAAATTTTTTGACTATTTCCGAGCGAGGTAGGTTTTCATTTCCGATTTTCGGACAAAATATCAGTAAAAATAATATTATAGAAAATTCGGATTTACTTCATCTGCATTGGATAAACGAAGGTTTTTTTTCTCTGAATACTTTTAGAAAAATTGCTGAATTGAATAAACCGATTGTATGGACTCTTCACGATATGTGGGCATTTACCGGAGGTTGCCATTATAGCGGCGAATGCAATAATTACTTGACCGAATGTAAGAATTGTCCTTCATTAAAATTTCCCGGTGTGAAAGACCTCTCTTACCGTATTTTTAAAGGTAAATTTATTGCTTATAAAAATTTAAATCTTCAATTGGTAACGTGTAGTAATTGGCTGTCCGGTGAAGTTGAAAAAAGCAAACTGTTATCAAATATAACGGTTGACGTTATTCCTAATCCAATTGATACGGAAATTTATCGTCCGGTTGATAAAAAATCAGCACGCAAAAAATTGAATTTGTCAGTCGATAAAATGCTTATTTTATTTGGTACAATGACGTTGAAAGAGGAGAGAAAAGGTTTTTTGTATTTGCAAAAGAGTTTAACGATACTTTACAATAAGTATCCTGAATTAAGATCAAATATAGAGGTTATAGTTTTTGGTTCTTTCAATAAAAACGAGATATCAAAAATTCCTTTCAAAGCTAATTTTTTTGGAAGAATTAAAAATGTTGAAACATTAGTAAACTGTTATAATTCAGCAGATGTTTTTGTCGCTCCTTCGCTTGAAGATAATCTTCCAAACACGGTTATGGAATCACTTGCTTGCGGTGTACCGGTAGCTGCATTTAATATAGGGGGAATGCCGGACATGATTGAACATAAAAAAAATGGGTTTCTTGCTGTGCCTAAATCTGCCGAATCTCTGGCCGATGGAATATTATGGTTATTAAAGGAAACGAAAGATTTTAGTCGATTGAATGAATATGCACTAAATAAAGTTGTTGAAAAATTTTCTCCTGAAATTATCGGGAAGAAATATAAACAGTTGTATTTAACTTTATTGTCAAAAAATAAATAAGGTATCTAACGGGATCAATTAAAAATTATACTATCTTTCCCCGCACATCAAAATATTATCTAGCCTGAGTATACATGGGTGTATGATTACATGATTGTCTTTAAAAATTTATGCTGAACAAACGATTTAAGCTTATTAAAATTGATCTATTTTTTTCATAAACATGAAGAGATTTACCGTTATTTAAATGTCATTTAAAAGTACTTTAATCTACATATTTTGAAGCTGATTTAGAATTTCAGCCAACTCTTTTGCAATATGTTCTCTGTCATATTTTTTTATCTTGGAAAGATCGGTATTGAAGGTACCGGTTTTTCCAAAGAACTCTGCCGCGTCATCATTATAATTAAAAATCATTCCGGCGTTTGCTTCGGTAATTATATTTTTAACTTCTTCATTATCATCACCAAAAGCAATTATCGGTTTGAACGCTCTTAAATATTCAAATAATTTTCCCGGGATATGTCTTTTTTCCGTAACGCAAACTAACAAATATGTCGCTTTATTAAGTTCTTCAATCATTTTATTATAAGGAAGAAATCCTAGGTATTTAGTGTAGTTTTCCAATTTCGCTTCTTCGATTGCTTTTCTTATACCCGGACTAACGCTCCCTATAAAATGAAGTGTAATATTTCTGCCTCTTTCAATTTCTTTTTTTATTCTTTTCCAAAATGCAGGGATATTTTGAAAATCAAAAATATTACCGGCATGAACAATTATTTCTTCTTCATCGTTATTTATTGTTTTAAAATTTGTAAAATTATCCTCGTTATATCCCCAATATAATACGTGTGATTTATTCTTGATGAAATTATATTTTTCAATATAATTATCCTTCATCGTTTGTGTCACGAATATAGTTGCATTAGCTTTTTCTAACACTTTTTTCTCCAGGTAGTTATCGATAGCTAAAGTAATTTTACTTCGCTCGAATACCCTGTAATATGCTATATCAACCCATGGATCGATAAAGACAGGTATAAAATCAACATTAAAATATTGACTTAATTTCATTCCTATTAAGTGTGTTGTGTGAGGCGGTCCAATAGAAACCACAGCTTCGGGATATTCATCTTTTAACAGTTTGATCCCTTCTTTCACACCCGGTAAATACCAACCAATACGCGCATCAGGTATAAATAAATTCATACGAATCCAAATGGAAATCTTATGCTTTAAGCTTTTATTTGTTTTTGATATTGTTTCGGAGGCAATTAATTTTTCCTTTTTCTTTTTACCGATGAACCTTTTATATATGTTGAAAGGTTCGTATGAATTGGTCTTAATAACTTTTAAATTTTTATCAACTTGTTGCAAAAGATTCTCATCTTTAGATGAAAATACATCTTCTTTTTTAACGGTTAGCACAAGTGGTTGCCAGTTAAAACGGGGCAAATATTTTATCATAGCCAAAGGCCAGTGTATGGATGCTTTGCCGGAAGGAAGCCAATAATATGTAATAAACAATACTTTTTTCATTTATATTTTAGAAAAATTAATTTAGTTATTTACTTGCAACCATTTTTATTATACTTGCCTCACCGGAATGATATTTCCCTTCCGATATATTTTCCGAAGTTTCCTCTAGTACAATTAAATTTAAATTGTTGAAATCCTTTTTTATATCATTCAATAGATAAAGCAGTTCCTGATTTTTTGGACCTCCGGTAGTTTTAGTTAATTGATCTTTTGAATACGATTCCAAAATAATTTTTCCATCCTTTTTTAAAGATGCAATAACGTTCAAATGTACTAACCTTCGTAATTCCGGGTTTAGATGTAGGAATATTAAACCTACAACATCATAATAATCCTTAGGCGGAATATAATCAGATATATTCTTAACCAAGTAATTTATTGCCGTTGAATTTTTTTCAGCTAATTTCTCCGCTTTAATTTTTGCTTGCCGACTAAAATCAACTGCATCTACTTCCCAGCCGTTTTTTGCGGCATAAACCGCATTTCTTCCTTCACCTTCCCCGAGTAAAAGAATTTTACCGGAATTGATTTTATCTATTTGCTCCTTAAAAAATCCGTTCGGTTCTATCCCATATATGTATTCTTCTGAAGAATATCTTTGATCCCAAAAATCGTTCATATTGTTTTACCTTTATTTTTGTAATAGGATTCGTAAATTTAGTTAATATTAAAACAAGTCATAATTTGAATCTGACAATCTTACAACCATATATTTATATTTGGGATAAAAAAAGTATTGAACATGATTGAACTTTATTA
>CBFDUR010000294.1:0-3743 GCA_965613005.1 uncultured Ignavibacteriales bacterium | reverse complement strand
ATTAAAAAGATTAATAAGGAGTCTGGTAAAAATGCCCAAAATTGAATCCGGTTATATAAAGAAAGAACTACCAAAAAGTGTTGAAAAATTAGGAATTATACTTTTTGTAATTGGTGCAGTCGCCAGTCTAATTGGTTTTATAATGGATCCTGTTAGAGGTTCCTATAGTTATTTAGTTGCCTTTTTATTTCTATTAAGTGTTTCTGTCGGCTCATTATTATTAGTAGCCATAGAATATGCTTCCGGAGCAACATGGAGTACACCCTTTAGGCGAATAAGCGAATTTTTTGCATCGACAATACCATTACTTATTATTTTAGTTATCCCGCTGTTTTTTAATCTTCACAATTTATTTAACTGGACACACAGCAGTATAGTTGCAAAAGATAAAATTTTACAACTGAAATCAGCCTACTTAAATTCACCGTTCTTCGATGTCCGTGTATGGGTGATACTATTTATATGGTTATTTTTCTACATTTTTATGATTAAGAATTCCCGTAAACAAGATATATCAGGTGATCAGCTTCTTACGAAAAGGAATATAACACTGTCGGTCATATTTATTCCGGTCTTTGCCGTCACTATTACAATTCAATCTATAGACTGGATAATGAGTTTAGAATCCAGATGGTTTTCAACAATATTCGGTGTATATGTTTTTGCCGGAATAATGTGCGTAGCGTTAGCTGTAACCCTATACGCTGCAATTTTACTAAAAGAGCACGGATTTTTACCTGCTAAAATTAAAGATGATCATTTTTACAGCCTTAGTACATTACTTTTTGCATTTATAAGTTTCTGGGCATATATAGCATTTGCACAATACCTGCTTCAGTGGTACGGTAATTTACCTGAAGAAACTTTTTGGTTTATGCAGAGATGGAATGGCGGTTGGAAGATCATTTCCGTTATCATTATTTTCGGTCATTTTCTTATACCGTTTTTCGCATTACTTTCATATAAAGCGAAAACAGATTTGAAGCGATTAAAGTTTATCGCTATATGGATAATGGCAATGCATTTTATTGATATTTATTGGATGGTTATGCCTAGCATGAAAAATAATGGTTTACAATATTCATTTAGCTGGATGGATATATCATTTTTATTAGCAGTTATCGGTTTGATTTTATTTATGTTTTATAAGATGGTACAGAAACATAATTTAATTCCGATAAACGACCCTAAATTACAAAGAGGGCTAGATTTTCAACTTAAATAATTAGGGTAACAAAAAGGGTTCCTATGAGTAATATTGAAAAAGAAAAAAACGGAGCATTATCAAAAGTCCCTGTAAACAAAGCCAAAATATTTTCATTGGCTTATATTTATATTCTATTAATTTGGCTCGGAATAGGATTATTTTATCTAAGTAAAATGGATCAAATTGCAAGAAATACTATTCCTCCGGCAATCCAAGATACTATGAAGGTTGAACCTTCGGAAATAAAGCTTCAAATGCCGAAAACTACTCAAAAGGCAAATGTTTTTGTATTAAGCCAACCGAGTAATTTATTAATACAGAGAGGAAAAAAATTATTTAATAATTATTGTATAACTTGCCATGGAACAAATGGTAAAGGTGATGGGGTTGCAGCAGCAGCTTTAAAACCTTCACCACGAAATTTTACGACTAAAAAAGGTTGGATAAACGGTCCCAAATTGGTGGAAATATATAAGACATTATCAGATGGAATTCAGGGAAGCTCAATGATGGAATATGATCAGTTCTCACCTAAACAAAAATTTGCTTTAGCGCAATATATCCGCTCAGCTTTTGTCCCTAATCCACCGAAGGATACAAAAGAAGAGTTAAATAATTTGATACAAACTTATAAGCTTAATGAAATAGAGAAAAATCCGGGACAAATTCCAATTAGGGATGCTATGATACTTATCGAAAGAGGAGCTCAATCGAAATATCATAAAATATTAAGCATTTTAAAATCAATTCAAAATGATGCGGTTGTTTCCGAGGGAGCTAGGATTTTTAATAGTGTAACTAAGGATAAAATAAGAGCATTAACAACTTTAATTAATACCAATGAGTGGCACAATAATCAAAAAGTATTTATAGATTTAATTGTACATGAATTAAATGAAGATGGTTTTAACGAGAAAGTACACGATTTATCCGATGTGCAGTGGAGTGATTTATTCAATTATCTAAATAAGTTATTTAGCTAAAAATTAATGAAAAACTGATTATTTAAATTAAATTGTAAAAAGTGAGTGTTTAAATGGATTTTCTTAACAAACTGGTAATACCTCTGTCACCGGGGCATATTGAATGGTTACACTATATATTAATGCTGATGTTTTTCCTTTTTATACCATTTATTAGTTTGATTTTTGGCGGTACGGCTCTTTCGGTATTTTATAGAAAAAAAGGCATGCATGAAAATAATGAAAACTACTTAAACTTTGCTAAGGATATAATTGACATTTCTACAATAAATAAAAGTATGGGTTTAATCCTTGGGCTCTTAACTTTAGTAATCTCTATTCTTATTTACGTTCAATTATTTCATTCTGTAAATACTTCAATCGAAAACTATTTGATTGTAGCATTGCTGCTGATTTTTATAGGATTGATTTTAATTTACACATATCGTTATTCTCTGACTTCCACAAAAAATTTTGATGCATTAAAAGACAATCCGTCTAAAGATGAAAAAATAAATCATGATTTTAATAAGCTTAAAAAAAGTAGCAAAAATCTGAGTTTGCAGACAGGCGGCTATGGATTGGTTATATTATTTATAGCTATTTGGATTTTTATCGGCGGAGTTGAAATTGCCACTTATTTAAAAGAATGGGCAAATAAAAATGTATGGGAAATATTATTTTCATTGACGGTTATATCTAAATTGATTGTTTTTTTGTCTCTATCTGCTGCTTTCACCGGTTCATTCCTATTATTCAAGTTCTTCTATTGGGGTGGCGGTATTAAGGATATTTCCGAAGATTATGCTTCATTTGTTCGGAAGGTAGGTATCAGATTAGCCTTTACCGGTTCCTTGGTGATGCCCTTATTTCTGACGATAGATTTATTTGATTTACCGGATAATGCATTATCCCAAGCAGTTTTTTTCTATGCTGTTCTTGCCGTTATTCTTGTATTTTTAGGTTACCAATTTTTATATGCTATGTCTACAAGAAAAACTACAAAATACAGTTCAACAATATTTTTTATCATACTTTTAACCATAATGTCTGTTGTTGTTAAAGATCAACTGGCGATGATTAATTCCACAAAAATACAAACAGCAAAGTTATCGATACAGTATGAAAAGATAATGCAAAAATTAACTGAAAAAACTGAAGTGTCCGAAATCAGCGGAAAAGAAATTTACCAAAAGATTTGTTCTGCTTGTCATAGTTTTGATCACAAAGTAGTTGGTCCTCCTTATGCAAAAACGCTTCCAAAGTATAAGGGTAATGTAGAAAAACTTGTTTCATATATAATGAACCCAATACAAGATAATCCGGGATATCCCCCAATGCCTAATCCGGGATTAAGTTCTGTACAAGCTCATGCAGTTGCAAAATATATACTTACTGAAGTAAAAAAATATGAAAAATAAATTAAAGCTTCTGCAAAATAACCATTCCGTCATTTCGAACCCGTTTTTTGGGTGAGAAATCTTCTGATAATTGTACATATTAGGAGATTTCTCCCTTCGGTCGAAATGACAAATTGTTCAAATGTCTTATTTCGCAGAAGTTCTATTATAATT
>CBFDUR010000293.1:0-3751 GCA_965613005.1 uncultured Ignavibacteriales bacterium | reverse complement strand
AGAGGGGCTTGGGGTGAGTTCAAAAGTTATACAACATTACAAATATGACTTGACACTAGAATTAAAAAATTTATAGCACTAAGCTTAATTTATATAATTATAAATAAGGAGTTATAAAATGAAAATGAGAAACATAAGAGTAATAATTCCAGTTTTATTACTCGTATTTTTTTACGCAAGTATTGTTTTTGCTCAGGGAAAAATGATGAAGCTGAAAGATGGGTCGGTGCTCGTTGTTTCAAAATTAAATTTCAATGATGCATTGGGGAAGATAGAAGAAGCAATCAGCAAGAATAATTTGATTATTATGGATGATATAAATGGACAGGCAATGATAAAAATGGCCGGTAAAAAAATTCCGCCAATGCATCAAATTATATTTTTTCATCCAAAGTATATGCGCGAAGTTTACGAAAGCAACCCTATGGCCGGAATAGTTGTTCCATTAAAAATTATTATTATGGAGAGAAACAATAAAACTATAATAAGATATTTTAAACCCTCTACACTCTTTAAACCATACAAAGGGACTAAAAAGGTTGCGGAAGAACTGGATAAATTAATGAACAACATAATTAAAACGGTTAAATAGTATTTCCTAAAACATAATAAAAAGGATAGCATCATGAAAAAACCAATTTTTGTATTAATATTTTTTATTGCGTCTGTTTTCTTGCTTGAGTCTTGTGGCAAAAATTCATCTAGTCAAAAGTCATCAGCTAACAAAGGTGAAGCAATTGTTACATTAACTTCAAAGACCGATTTTTTTACTACGGTAAATAAACTGCAGTCGGCTATTGTCGCAAATCATCTTATTTTACTTAAAGAATATAATATACAGGCAATGATGAAAATGGTTGGAACTAATATCGAACCGTTTAATCTTTATCAAATATTCCAACCTAAATATGGAAAAATTTTGATAGCTAATGACCCGGCTGCTTTTGCAAGCACTCCTCTTAGCATAATAATAGAACAAAATGGGAGTAAGGTAGAAGTTATATACAGAAAGCCGAGCAATGTTTACGGAATTTTTGATTTACCTTCTTCATTTACGAATAAACTTGATAAGTTGTTTGCAAAAATTGCAGCCGACGCAGCAGATTGATCATACGATATCGGTAATTTACTTTAACATAACTTGAGCGATTACATTAAATGAAAAGCCTTTTGCGGCTGTTTTGAGAATCTATTGCGCCGAGATTAGTGCTGAAAAACCGGTACAATTGTTCATTAAGCATTCAAATATTCTAAAGAGAAACTGAAATAGAGTATTATTTAGTTGGTACTTTGGAAAAGACATTAACCAATAAAAATATTTCGGTATCGGTGTACTCAATTATTGGATACGGCTTTAAAATTTAAAATGATTATGAGAAAATAACATTTACCGAATAATCCTGAAGGAGTTGCAATGAATGTATTGTTGGTTTCTCCATACAGAGGCGCTATTTTCGAATATTCCGGCGTTAAAATTCAGCCGCTTGGTGTTTCTTATATCGGTTCGGCGCTGCAGCAAGCCGGGTATAATATCCAAATAGAATTGCTGGAAAATTCAGATTTAATGCCCGATTTTATAAGCGCCGATGTAGTTGGAATTTCTTGTAACACCATTCAGTTTAAATCCGGGCTTAGAGTTGCCGGAGCAGCAAAAGAAGAAGGTAAAATTGTTATCATGGGCGGACCTCATCCCACAAGTAGCCCTGAAGAGACTTTGCGCAGCGGATTTGTAGATTATGCCGTTCGTGCCGAAGGCGAAGTTACATCGGTAGAATTACTAGCTGGAATAAAATCCGGAAAAAATTTTAATCCGCGTAAAGTATTGGGCATTTCTTATATTGACAAAGATACGGGAAGTATTGTCAATAATCCCGGTCGCCCTTTCATTCAAAACCTTGATAATATTTGCTTCCCTATTAGAGAAGCAAATTGGAGATATAAGAAAGCAAGCAAATCTGTATCAACCGGAGTTATCGAGTATCCTTTAATTACTACGCGAGGTTGTCCCTATGGCTGCAATTTTTGTGATGTTCATCTGTTGGCAGGTAAACTTTACCGCGCCCGCTCGATAGAGAATACCGTAAAAGAGATTGAAGAAATAATAACAAAGTATGATGCCGATCGCATTTTAATTGTTGACGATATAATCAATTTTAAAAATGAAAGACTAATTGATTTATTTGAAACTTTAATAAAGAGAAATTTGCCTGTTGTCCGCTGGGTTATGGGCAGATCAGATCATCTTGTTAAAAGTCCGGAAACAGCCGAAGTAATGGCTAAAGCCGGTGTGCGTCAAATGTTTATCGGTATTGAAAGCCCGAATGAACGAATTCTTAGAGCTTATAAAAAAGGGGGTAAAGTTTCATTAGATTATTCAATAAAAGCCGTTGAGTTGTTAAAACAAAACGGCATTGAGACTTGGGGTGCATTCCTTTTGGGTGAGCCTTCGGAAACTAAAGAAGATGTAAAAAGGACGATAGACTTTGCAAAATATATTAATCCCGGTATAGCCCAGTTCTCAATATTAACGCCCTATCCCGGAACGGAATTGTGGCAAAATGTAGAATCAAAAATTATAACAAAAGATTGGGACAAATACGATGCGATGCACTCCGTTTTTAAAATGGATAATTTTGAGCCGGAAGAATTGGAAAAAATACTTGTGAAAGCGTATGTAAATTTTTATAAACAACCTAAAAGAATTTTAAAGGAAATGTTTAAAAGAGAACATTATGGAAGACCTAATTTGAAGAGAATCTTTGAAATCTTAAAAGCATTAAAAATAGTTTTTAAACATGCTTAAAATATTATGAAAAATTTTTTTGTGTACATAGGGTCTTTTGCAATAGTAGTATTTACCGACATGGGAACATTCACAATAATGACATTTAACTCTTTCATGTCGATAAAAAAAGCCCCAGATTATATTCCTCAAATTGTTGAACAATTTGTATATATGTGTAGAAAGTCATTATTGTTAGTGATTGTTACTTCCGTTTTTATTGGACTGGCAATCGGTGTTGAAGTCGGTTTCCAAATGACAGGGTTTACGCCTCACTGGATGGCGGGCGGCTTAATATTAAAAATAATCTTAATTGACCTTGGACCTCTTACCCTTGGTTTGATTTTATCAGGAAGAATTTCAGCAGGTATTGCCTCTGAGTTGGGCACGATGAAAATAACGGAACAAATTGATGCACTCCGAAGTTTTGCAATCGATCCGGTGGAATATTTAATTTCACCGCCGTTAATTGCAGCCATGTTTGCAGTTCCCACTCTATTAGTATTTTCTAATTTCATTTCCATTTTTTTTGGCTATTATTCCAGTCACCTGACAATAGACCTTTCATGGGATGCATTTGTAAAAGGACTACGTTATTCCTTCAACTTTACTGATGTAATGATAAGTCTTGTAAAAGCTTTTATCTTTGGAATTATCATTGTGATTTCAGGTTCTTATTTCGGATTAAATTCTCAACGCGGTGCTAAAGGCGTGGGTAGAGCAACTACAATGGCGGTAGTATGGGCATCTACAATGGTATTTATTTTAAATTATCTGGTATCAGTAACCATGTTTTATTTATGATTGAAATTCATCAACTATATAAATCATTCGGCAAACTTGACGTTTTAAAAGGAGTAGATTTAATCGTTTTAGACGGCGAAATTTTATCCGTAATCGGAAAAAGCGGTGTTGGTAAATCCGTACTTATAAAGTCGATTATCAATTTAATAGAACCGGACGAAGGAA
>CBFDUR010000292.1:0-3758 GCA_965613005.1 uncultured Ignavibacteriales bacterium | reverse complement strand
ATAAAAGATGATTTTAGGGATTATTACTATTCGCATGGTTTTAACTTTGAAGCCTCCGGAGAAGTAACTCCTATACTTAGTTTAAAGGCAGGCTATTCAACTCATACCGATAGGAATGCTTTTAAGAATACTAATTTTTCACTCTTCGCAAGAAACAGAAGTTTTATTAAGAATCCACCTATTTATGAAACTAAAGTAAATTCAATAAATATAGGGTTCAACTTTGATTTCAGGGATTATATAGAGGATGGATTTTTTAGAAGAAGAGTTTCACAGGGAAGATCATTTGTTACATTCGGAGGAAATATTATTGCTGCAAATAGAAATATTTTAAAAAGTAATGTTGAATTTACTACTTATGAATTCAGAAGTAGGGGAGTAATAAATACCTTTAAAAACACACAACTGAATTTTAGGTTATTCGGAATGTATACGACCGGTAAGCTGCCTTATCAAATGCTTTATTCACTGCCTGGTAATATAGATTTGACAGCACAAAATTATACTTTTCGAACATTAAGAATGAACGAAATGTTGGGTGACCGTATTGTTACGTTAAACTTGGAACATAATTTTAACGGTGAACTTTTTAAATTATTAAAAATCCCTATTATAAAAAATTGGGGACTTCAGTTTAAAATTTTTTTAAATATTGCATATTCAGATGTTGGAAATAAAACTAAGACAATATCCCCATATTTGCTAAAAACTTTTAAGCATCCTTTCTATGAAATCGGATTTGCAATAGGGCAAGTTCTATTTCCCTTAGAGATTGATTTTGCTTGGAAGCTCAACTACAGAAATGGAAATAATTTCCGCATAGGAATTAATTCTTTTATCTTTTAATCTTGTTAAGGGTGAAATAAAATAAGTTATCGAATTATAACTTTTAAAAAATTTTATACATACTACAATCAGCTTGTACAATATTCATAAAAAAAATGATGGAGATTAAAAATATATTTTCCAATCTACCGGATAAAATTTCCGAAGAGATAATTGAAAATATTATCAATAATAAAAAAATAAGAATAGAAAGGATTGTTTCAAAAGGCCACTCTTCACCTCCAAATTATTGTTGGTACGATCAAGATGAAAACGAATGGATAATCATTCTCAAAGGAAGCGCTATGATGTTATTCTATAATGATATTTCCCCTATTACATTAAAAGAAGGTGACTACTTGAATATAGGTGCTCACATAAAGCACCGGGTTGAATGGACAGATCCTTCTAAGGAAACCATTTGGTTAGCCATATTTTATTAAGGGGGTGGAATAGAATAACTTGCATATAAGACAAAAATAATTGACTGTTATTAAACACTTTAGGGATTGTAATTCGATAACTTATTCCATCCCCTGAATGATTACGGGGATCTTTCCTTTCACTGCATTTGTAATGCTCATTTATGTGGAAAAATAATGGGAATAATCTATCCGTATTTTTCAAGTATCCCGAAGAAATTGAGTATTTATTTTTTTTCAACTTAGTATTATTTTTAAAAAAAGATTAAAATCTTTCATTCGATTTTTTAACCTGTTACACAAAATATTTTACAGTCTCAAAAAACGATATTGAACAACTATATAGGGGCTTCACGAAACCTATTGTTAGGTTAAAGTTTTTACTTACAACTCTCTTTTTTAACGTCACTAATCAATTCGTTAATTTATTATAACCAAATGCATATAATCTTTCAAAATGAATTTTTAGTTTATTCAAATCTTTGAGTTTTTCTATTTCATTGTATATTTCAGGCTTGAATATTTTTTCTTTCTCCTTTGATAGTTTTGAAGTATATAAATTCAACCCGACAGAATCAAAAAAATTATAAACATTAATGCTCTCATGAAAATCATATTCTGTTGTTTTTTGATATACGTTAAATTTTTCAAAATCATATTTTCTCATTAGGTATTTAAAACTATTCAAAGTCGGCACATACCAAGGGAAATCCCAATTCTGAAATTCCGTTTCTAATTTTAACTTTGTTATTACTTTTTCACAAATTGTTACCAACGGATGTTGAGAATTTAATAAAGGAAATTGGATTCCGATACTGCCGCCGGGTTTTAAACTTCCATACAACAAACCCAATGCTTTCCCGGTTTCTTTAAGCCAATGAAAAACAGAATTAGAAAATACTACATTAAACTCATTTGTAAAATCTATCTTTGTTATACTTTTCGCAATAAACTTAACATTTGAAGTATTTGTTGTTTTCAAATTTTCATTACATCTGTCTATCATGGAAGATGAACTATCAATCCCCAAAACGTGACCTTTTTTAACAATTTCAGCTACTTTAAATGTTATATTACCAATACCACATCCGGCATCAAGAACTTGATATTTTTCATTAAAATTTAATTGTTCAATTAATTCATTGCTAACCTTTTCTTGCAGGTCTGATATTGTTGTATACTTATTGCTATTCCAATCAAATTTCATTTGTCAAATTTTTAGTTTGTGTTTTGCCCGGCTCAAAAGCGGCACCACAAATCTCTTATCTCAGTTTTCTGGGTTTTATTTTTCCCATTATACCCCGTTTTCTCAAATCAATAACACCAAAAACAGCTTCGCGAAAGATACTTTTATTCATTTTTGATTCGCCAAGTGTACGTTCGGTGAAAATAATGGGAATCTCCACTACTTTAAAGCCCAACTTGATGGCAGTGAACTTCATTTCAATTTGAAAAGCATAACCCACAAATTTAACCTTGTCAAGATCAATGGTTTCCAATACTTTTCGTGTCCAGCCCACAAAGCCGGCGGTAGTATCACGAATATTCATCCCCGTTACCATCCTTACGTAGGCCGAGGCATAATAGGACATGAGCACGCGCCCCATGGGCCAGTTGACAACATTCACGCCGGTAATATAACGGGAGCCAATTACCACATCGGCACCATCGTCGTGGAGACTTGAAAACAACCTTTCCAAATCATCCGGATTATGGGAAAAGTCGGCATCCATTTCAAAAATAAAATTATAATGACGCTGAAGCGCCCATTTAAAACCGGCTATGTAAGCTGTTCCAAGTCCCTGTTTCTCTTTGCGTTCCAGAATATACAATCGTTCCGGAAATTTCTTCATAAGCCGTTTCACAATGCTTGCAGTACCATCCGGACTGTTATCCTCGACCACTAAAATATCAAAAACCGTATTCAATGTAAATACGGTACGGATAATATTTTCAATATTTTCCTTTTCGTTAAACGTAGGGATTATGACCAGCCCTTCTTTCATTGACAAATTTTTCCGCTAAAATAATAGAATTACGTCAAATAAACGGTTCGTAATTTCTTAAAAATTCTCAAAACCTATTTACCAAACAATTTAATGTTGTCAGGGCGATAAGAAATCGTTGGTATTAGAAAGCGTACAAGTTAATTTATGAATTCGGGGTTGTTTTTGGTCTTTAACTTCTACGTTTTTTCAACGAAACTGAAAAAGAAATGAGTACTTCAATATCCTTTTGAAGGGTTCCAGAAAATCTCTTTAAAATTCATAATTTTATCATCTTCTACCCGAATGCCTTCACTTTCCAACAGGTCTTTCATGGTATTTTGTCCGCCGAAAGCACGCTTTCCGGTGAGCAAACCCTGCCGGTTTACCACGCGATGGGCAGGAATTTTATCTAAATTATATTTGGAGCTGTTCAGCGCCCACCCTACCATGCGGGCCGAGCCTTTGCTGCCAAGGTATTCCGCCACAGCGCCATAAGAGGAAACACGTCCGTAAGGAATCTGAC
>CBFDUR010000291.1:0-3759 GCA_965613005.1 uncultured Ignavibacteriales bacterium | reverse complement strand
TACCTCCTAAAGCTATTATTGGAAATGTCTGATCATCATTACCCGAATAAACTTGAAAATTTTCCGGTTTAATTGAAAACAATTTTGAAATTTGCGAGATATTTCCGCTAGCTTCTTTGATTGCAACAATATTCCGACAAGATTCATGGATGGTTACTGCCGTTTCGGGTAATAAATTTATTCCTGTTCTCGATGGAACGTTGTAAAGTATAATCGGCAAAGTAGTTCTTTCAGATATATACTTGTAATGAGCAATAAGACTAACTTGAGTACCCTTATTATAATATGGAGTAACTATTAATACTCCATCACAACCGTGTTTTTCCGCTAATTTATTCAATTTTACTACTTGAGTAGTATCGTTAGTACCCGTACCGACAATAACAGGTATTTTACCTTCCGTTTCTTCTTTTACCGTTTCCAAAATATATTCGCGTTCAAAATCACTAATCACAGGCGATTCTCCGGTTGTACCTAAAACAATCAGCGCATCAACCTCCCCTTTCAGTTGAAAACGAACTATATTTTTTAAAGCCTGATAGTCTACCTCCAAATTTTCATCGAACGGTGTTATTAAAGCTGTTCCTACTCCTGAAAACATTCTCTCTCTCATTTTTAATAAAAAACATCACTTTTTTGTATAAGCTTACACAAAATTAAATAAAATTGCACAAAAATATCTTCTTTATCAGTAAATAGCAAATAAAATTTGTGAGTAAAATCAGAAAAATTAAATCAAGGTGAATTTCTTTTATATCGATTAATCTTTTTCATTCATTTTAAGAAGGTATTTTCCGGCTAACCGGATATTCTAAATCATTTTAGCGTTATTTATTCACCGGTTAATTTTTTAAGTATTTTCAATATTAGTACCCATAAAAAACTTTATAAAATTAAACCTCTTTTAAAAATTTAATATTGTCGTAAATTGTAGGTTTCTCCCAAAGAGGTGTTATGCTTGTGAAAAAGTTTTTTTTAGTCTATCTATAATTTCAAAAGTTGGAAATCAACACTTTTAGACATGCAGTAATTATCAATGTTGAAGAGTTTGTCTTTAAAAACGGAATTAGAGAATTGTAATTCCCAAAAAGCCGGTCCCGGTATAAACAGGGAATGGAAATCTATTACATGTTCAAGATTTTTGAGAAGCCGGTACCTGCAAAAATAAAAATAGATGCCGGTGACAATTACATTTTATTATTCTGAAATGAAAGCTTGAAAAATAATCAAAAACATCCGATAATAAATTGGAAATTTTTCGTGTATGTTTTATATTTCATTTTCTTTTATTGAATTATAATAAAACGGGAACGCACCCGTAGCTCAACTGGATAGAGCGTTTGACTACGGATCAAAAGGTTGAGGGTTCGAATCCTTCCGGGTGCACAAAATGGATTTGATAAATTTTTAATGAAATTTCACTTCCAATTTGAATCGTATTCAAACTATGGATCAGGAGTTCTGAAATTCTTAAAAAAAATCAATTTAAATTATCCAAAAACTTATTTTTTATTTTATCTGTCAAAAAAGTAGGGGAAAAATGATGGATTGAATAATATCATAGGGATACCCATTTAGTTCTCATTAAGTCTAATCATTGCATAGGTCATAGGTTTATGCAATACACATCGATTTATAATTTTATCTAATACTGATGTCCTGTGGTTCCTTCGGTTAAACCTATAAAAGTATTCATCAATATATTTTTGTAAATATTTTCTATCGCAATAGGAATGTACTCCCCTTAGCCAATTCTTGAAATTCCTTATCTGTATATGAAGCATCTTAAAGTTTTTACCTCGATTAGACAAAATTTGCTTCAAGTTAGGATATTCTTGTTTCAGCGGTTTATAGCCTGACCATCCATCAGCTAATATATTAGCATCTCCTTTTATATGAGTATCAAAAAGTACTCCTAGTGATGCGCTGCTGTAGTCTTTTATTACTTTAGCATACCCACGTCCTGTCTTCCCAGCTCTCTCTTCAAAAGCTATGACTACTCTCATTTTCTTTCCGCTTTTACTTCTTCCTTGTTCTCCTTTTTGTGGGGTACCTATCTCAAACTCGTCAACATGGACGTTCCCTTCTAATGGATAGTGCTCACTACTTTTCATCGCTATTTGAACCTTATGACGAAACAACCAAGCAGTCTTCTGTTGTACACCAAAATGTTCAGCCAACCAAATACTATTAGCTCCTTTTTTACTCAATGCTATCTCATAAAGCATCTCAAAGGCTTTATCTATGCCGAATTTAAGTTTATGAAATATTGTACCTGCCGTTGTCGATTCATCATACCCGCATTTGGAACATCTTCTACTGTAAGGCTGCTTGCCTTTTATATACGTTGTATTACTACATCTCTTGCAAATATATCCTTCCGGCCATTTTGCATTTGCCAAGTATTCATAGCAAAATGCCTTTGTACCGAACTTGTTTTTGAAGGATTCTCTACTCAATTCTTTTAGTAATTTCATAATTGCTCCTCTTTTTATTCTTACAAAAGATAAAATTTAATCGGCTTATTAACAAATATTTGTGAACTAAATGGGTACCCCTATTGTTTTATATCTGCTTTAATCTAACACTTATATTATATCATACCTACGGCATTTTGTCTTATTTGTTTTTTTTTGATTCTATAATTATTTCATCCCTCCGGGATGAAGAAATATAAATCCCTCTAAGGATGAAAGATTTATAGAAATATTGAGCCCAAAAGTAATAAAAATCCCTTTAGGGATGACATATAAAACATTTAGATTATTCTAAAATCAATACAATTGTACAAATATTGATTGGAAGACACATTTATTAAGTTGACGCGTATGCAAGCGGAGTTCTCCTGAAGGGACACCCCTTCGGTGGAAATTTATCATTGTTTCCTCAACACTGTCATACCGAATCCGGCGATAGCCGGACTGAGGTATAATCCTGTGTTGAGCTAAATCCCTCCTACGCTTCGCTTCGGCGGGCGCGGGTGAAAAGCAACGCCGTTATGCTTTTAAAAAAGGATAGAATTTGGAAATCATTAGAATAGTATGGCTTGAGGATATTGTTGAAAAACTTCGATAGAAACATAATGTTGAAGAGCAAGAAGTCATTGAAGTTCTTGAAAACAGACCTAAATTTCAACGTAAGGAAGCAGGGCATAGAACAGGGGAAGATGTATTTGCTGCTTTTGGGCGCACCAACATAGGCCGTTTTTTAAGTATCTTTTTTGTCTATACCCGGGGTAAACGTGCTATCATTGTTTCAGTAAGAGAAATGACACAGAAAGAAAGGAGAAAATATGCCAGGTAAAACTACTGTCTCAAACGCTCGCACCTATCAGGAAATTGGTGCGTTTTGGGATGAACATGATGCTACTGAATTCGGAGAACAAACTGAGGTGGAATTAGAGGTTAATATCCAATCCCAACGCAGATATTATCCGATAGACAGCAATCTTTCATTCAAAATAAAACAAGCAGCTAAAGAGCGAGGCATCAGTGAAGAAACCCTAATCAATCTTTGGGTTCAAGAAAAAATAAACCAAACTAAGAGTGATCAAAAAGCCTAACAATCGGGTCAAGCAGACTGCTCACATAATTTGGCTTTTTTCTAATTTTTGAGTTTTGTATAATCGTTTCAGTTTGTAGTTTGAGGTTATTTAGTAAATGAAAATTTTATAATGATTATCGGTTTGGCTTTGTAATGCTGCTTTCTTGTTTTGGGCGGCTGCTTACCCTTGACCGTTATGTTACTAAGTTGTTTGGC
>CBFDUR010000290.1:0-3764 GCA_965613005.1 uncultured Ignavibacteriales bacterium | reverse complement strand
ACAAATAAAAATCAAAATATTATTTAGCCGAAATGTCAAAGCTGCGTTATTCAGAAAGAACGGTTAGATACACCTCATTTCATTATTTTATCAAACTTCTAAGGATTTTTAAATTTTCAAGATCCTCAAGGCATTCTTTTCCCTTTGGCGTTTCAAGAATTTTAGGAACATTTGCAAGGCGTCTATCTTGCATAATATTCCGGAATCCTTCTTTTCCGATGAACCCTTTCCCTATATGCTCATGTCTATCAACCCTACTGCCCAATTCTTTTTTGCTGTCGTTAATGTGGAAACATTTCAACCTTTCCAAACCGATTATATCATCAAAATCTTTAATAACTTTATCATAATTTTTTCTATTTTTAATATCGTATCCGGCTGCAAAAATGTGGGCAGTATCGATACATACGGTCATTCTCCCTTTATCTTCAATTAAATCGATGATTTTTTTTAGATGTTCAAATTTATAACCGATAGCGGTTCCTTGTCCGGCGGTAGCTTCCAACATACTTGAGACTTTATAATCCGGCGTTTTTTCGTGTGTAATATTTAGGGATTGGGCGATAATTTTTATACCGTCTTCTTCGCCTTGTCCGCCGTGGGTGCCCGGGTGAAAGTTTAGATAAGGAATGCCTAATAGTTCGCACCTTTTAAGTTCGTCTATGAAAGCATCGCGTGATTTTCTAAGTATCTCAGGATTTTTTGCGCATAAATTTATTAGGTATGAATCATGGCTGACTACAAATTTTATTCGCGAAGTAGATAACCGGTTTTTGAATTTCTCTATTTCGTCTTTTGTTTGAGGTTTCGCGAACCAGCGATTACTATTTTTTGTGAAAATTTGCATTGCTGTAAATTTTAACTTTTCGGCTAACGGGATAGATTCAGCTACTCCACCTTGAATTGAAGTATGAGCACCTAATAATTGATTCAAAATTTTTCTCCTTACTTGAATTAGTGCAATTCGTGTAATTCGTGTCTAATTGAGTGAGCTATTTTCCTCATGAATTATTTCTATGATTGATTCTCTATTTGTACTGTTAACGTTAGTCCCGTAAACTAATTTTGCCGGAATTGTCGGTATCCTTTGAGGAGTAGTCAGTGCCGCAGTATGAACTACGACCTCCGGTAAAAATTGGGAAAAAACATCATCAAGCATTTTGTGATTATTTATGTCCAACCTGATGGAATTGAAATTTTTACAATTACCTATGTGTGAATTATAAATAGTAAGAATTTCATTATCCTTTGAGAGACTGAGATTTAGATATTGCCCTAACAATCCGCTGCCGCCGGTTATCAAAATTTTCATGGTAAACAAATCTTTCCTAATATTGTATTCTTTTCTGCTCCTGTTACCCTTGGTATATTCGACGGATTTCCCGAGATTGTTTCATTTGCCAACACCGCAAAACAAATTGATTCCTTAGCATCCGGAGAGATACCCAGATTTTTTACATTATTTATTTTGACATTTTTCCCAAAATATTTTTTTAACGATTGGATCAAATATCTATTCTTTGCGCCGCCGCCGCTGACGAATAATTCATCAATTTCAGTCTCGATTTTTATGTACTTTTCATAATTTCTAAAAACACCGTAAGCTGTAAAATTGGTGACGGTAGTAAGCCAATCTTGGGAAGATACTTGTTTTATCTTTTTAAATACCGGAGATAGAAATTGTTTCCCATAATATTCGCGCCCGGTAGATTTGGGTATTCCTCTTTCAATGTACTCATCTCTCTGAATTAAAGCCTCAAATAATTTTTGGCTAATTTTTCCCGAAGATGCAATCGTTCCGTTCTTATCGTATTCTACGTTAAAAAATCTCTGCGACAGAAAATCGACCATCATATTACCCGGTCCGGTATCGAAAGCTATAACGGATGAAGCATTCCCTTTTTTATCAAGGATAGTAATATTGGAAATTCCACCGATGTTTAGCAAAGCTCTGTTTTTGGTTTTGGAATGAAACATAATAAAATCAAAATAAGGGACTAACGGGGCACCCTCTCCACCGAGAGCAACATCCCCGGTTCTAAAATCACCGATGGTTAATATGCCTGTCTTTTTTGCAATTATACTTGGATCGCCTATCTGCAGTGTTGAGCCGAATGTATAGCCGAAATAATTAATTTTTTGAGGAAGGTGGTGAATTGTCTGTCCGTGCGAACCAATGAGATCAATTATATCTAAAGGAATTTTTACTTTTTTACACAACTTTTTTATAGCATCAACATAAATTAAAGCAATTAAAAAATTGAGTCTGCAAATATCTGTAACATTTCCACTAAAGTTTGAAGAATTCCCGAGTAGTTTTTCCTTTAATCCTTTTGGAAAAGGATGAGTTATAAAACCAAGCTGTTTTAATTTTGTTGATATGCCGCTTCCTTTTATTTCAATTAAGACAGCATCAACGCCATCAAGTGATGTGCCGGACATTAGTCCGATAATATATTTTTTGTTCTTTAAGGATAGTTTTGTCAGTGTTTTTATATTCATGAAGTAAATATATAAAATAATTGAAATTGTTATTGGATCGATTATGAGCTTGGACTAAAAAGTACATAAATGAGTCTATTTAAGCCTGCCCCAAAAGTATTACATTTCTCTTTTCGAAAAACGATACTAGGTGTGTATATCTTTTTGCTCGGGTTGAGCACCATTAAAAGCAAACGTTGAAATAGATGATTTTTATGTGCACTCAAATAAAAATTCATTTTACTAATCATCACGCATTTTTTTTAAACTTATAGCTTGAAAAAAATTTGTAGTTTATTGAAATTTAAAAAATTATAAGAAATTAATCTTCAAATTAGTATATTTGTACAGTTATTTAATAACAAATATATTAAACAATGAAGATCTTAATTTCTTTGATGCTTGGAATATCAGTCATGATGTCGTTAAAAGGACAAACAAAATTTCCGTATGCAAATAAAGAAATTAAACAAGGTAATTTTGCAAATGCGGAAAAGATGATCAATAAATTATTAGAACAACAAAAATTAACGCAAGTTGAAAAATACAGCTTGGAATTTCAAATTGACAAATTGGAAAGAATCCGTAAAGATTTTGATAGAAGTGAAGAATATGTGATAAAACATTTGATAAAATATTATCCAAATCTTAATTCAAAAATGCTGGGGAAATGGGAAGAAAATAAAACATTGGAAATGAAAATAATAGACGGGAAGAAAAAATATTTTCACAATGCCGTCCCCAATTTTTTTAGAGTTAATAAAGAGGCGAAAGCAAGAAAAGAAAAAATGGATGGAAAAAAGACCGATAACCTGGATATTTTTCTTAGCAAAGATTTACCGGCAATAATCAAAGAATCGACAAAGACAGGTAAGAGGTTGGTTAATCCTGTTAAAATAAAAATTGATTACACATTAACCGTCGAAAAGGATGCAACGCCCGCCGGCGAAGTAATTCGTTGCTGGTTGCCCTATCCAAGAGAAGGACATAAAAGACAAACAAATATTAAATTACTGTCGGTTAATTCTGATAATTATATTATTTCCCCGAATGATGATTATCTCCAAAGAACCTTATATTTAGAAAAGACGGCAAAAGCAGGTGAACCGACTGTTTTTAATTATTCGCTTGAATATACAGCCTATGCAAAGTGGTATAACTTAAAGCCCGAAGATGTGAAAGATTACAATAAAAATTCCGAAGTATACAAAAAATATACAATGGAATGAACAAAGGTGGTGCATTAATTTTGTCGGATAAAATAACATTTACTGATAAAACTA
>CBFDUR010000289.1:0-3767 GCA_965613005.1 uncultured Ignavibacteriales bacterium | reverse complement strand
AATGCATGGAGATAACCGGTTTTAAATTTAACTGCAAAGATTTTATCTTTTTTGGGATTTAATGATAAATAAAAAGAACTGCTTAGAACAACCTTATAAAACATCGAACCGTCAAATTTTGTATTTCGAAGTACGTTAAACAAATAAGGAATTGAATTTGCTTCTTCAACATGAAAATTCAAATTATATCCTCGAGTGGGAAACAGTATATTATCTGCAGTAGTGGAACCAAAATCCCCACCAATATCGGAGATTAATTTTGTCGAAAGACTATCGTGATTTGTTCTATATACTTCATTCGATTGCTCAATGGTATACGATGTGCTAACATGATTAATAAAGGTATATGTGGGGAGTTCAAAATCGAAAGTAATTTTAGAACCGTACAAAGTGTTATTATAATTCGTTTGTTTATTTATAGTAGCGTAAGTTTCCCAAGTTGCAAAAATAGGTCGATTAAAGACGTAAGGTTGTTCGATTGTAATTCTGGAATCAAAATAACCGAGTAATGTAGTATCTCTGAAAGAGAATTTTTTAATTAAATTACCGAAATTAACATTAAAGATATCTTGTACACCGAATGACGAACCGATAGTTAATTTTCTTGCGTTGCCGAAAAAATTACGTTTAATGTATGCAACGCCTAAACCAACATTAAAAGCGCTGTGTTGATTGTTTAGAATAAGCTCAGGTGATAATTCATTAAGCAAACCGATATTGGATTCCAACCTTAAAGGGATTTTCCCATCTGTAGTATCATTTCTTACCCCGGAAAGTAATACAGTACTAAATAAACCTGTACGATAAAGCCGTAACCGGCTTCTTCTAATTTTCTCTAAATCATAAATTGAACCCGGCTTTATTCCTGTTATATTTTGTAATAATTGATTACTCACTAATGGGGCGCCTTTACCTTCTTTGCTAACCAATACCGTGTCAATCCGATAACGATTTCCTGATGTAAAATAGATGTTAATACCGGCTTTATTTTTTATCGTATCTTTCAAAATAACCGTGCTGTCAAACTTGGCAAACGGATAGCCGGTATTATGAAAGGTGTTAACAACCTGTGTCGCTTTTTGCTGAAGAATCGTTTGATTGTATCTTTTTGTAGTATCAAAAATTAATTCTTTATGGACGGTTTTCATTATATCAGTAGGAATATTCTTTAATCCATAAATAATTAATTTACCGTAGGTAGAGGGAGCATTTTCCGAAATTTTATAAATTAAATTCACTTCCCGTGCGGAAGTATCAATAAAATATCTATAAGAAAATTTAGCCCTGAAAAATCCGTTAACATTATAAAATTCCTTGAGCGCATTTATATCAATTTGAATATAAGCGGAATCAAAATAAACCGGCGGTTTCCCAAAATCCGTGAATGAATTTAAAAATCTCCAAAACCACCATGGAGTTTCTACCGAATAAATAATACCGCTAAGCGTTGAAGATGAAAATGTTTTATTACCTTCAAAATTAATAGAATTAAGTTCATATTTAACCTTACCTTGCGGATAAATAAATGTTATTGGAATAATAATCAATAAAATAATAAAAAACCTCTTCATCATATCAGTTACAGTCCATAATAAAATAATTTTCGTTTTAAATAGAAGGCGTTCGATGTTAATTGTTAATATTTA
This sequence comes from uncultured Ignavibacteriales bacterium, assembly GCA_965613005.1. Taxonomy (GTDB): domain Bacteria; phylum Bacteroidota; class Ignavibacteria; order Ignavibacteriales; family Ignavibacteriaceae; genus CAVVVS01. The sequence continues at coordinate 2,121 of CBFDUR010000289.1, read as the reverse complement.
TATCATTATTAATCAGCACAAGTTTAGGAAAGTCACGTTTAAAGTTACCGATAAAGAATTTTCTTAGTTGTACCATTTTTATATTCGGTGATAAATATAATGAGACAGGCATATTATTTTGAACAACTAAGTGAGCGTAATAAATTTCTTTTGAATTAAAGTTTATAATATATGAAATGATTTCGCCCCCACTGCTTCCCATAAAATAATCTTGTGAATTATAGTATAACAACTCATAATTAAACCAGGGGAATTTGATTTTCTGAATGATACTATGTTGAAACGATCCGTTTAATAACTTAGTTTGATAAGATTTTTCAAGAATATTTCCATTTATCCTCAACAGATAAAATTTAATTCCTATTTCATTAGACTTGCTTAATTCCGAACCTGCAATCACCTCTATACCTGCAGAGTCTTTAAATTTCCCTGAATAGGCAAACTGCAAATAATCACCAACAGTTTTTTTAGCTTGCATTAAGGCATACTTCAAGTCTTTATATTTATTAATTATTTCCGCTTCATTCTTACTTTCCTTATTTTTTCCACATGAGAAAATCACAAAAGAAAAGCAAATAATTATAAACCAAGAGATATTTTTATTTAATGACAACTTTCGTTCCTTCCTTTACAACTGAATAAAGCTCATCCATGTCTTCATTGCTTAATGCAATTGATCCGTTGGTCCAATTATAAACAAAAGGTAAATATTTAAATATAAAATCCCATTTACCAATTCCTTGAATGCCGATATTGCCACCGAGTGCCGTATTATCATTAGGACAATTACCATAATAATATTCAAATTTTAATTTGTCAAATTGTGCTTGCGTAATTATACCTTTCCTTAAGCCTTCAGTAGCATCTTCTAAATTAGGATAATTAAGTTTAAAAAATTTATAATACTTTACTGCCGTATCAATTTCACAAATTTTATAATTACCCACCGGTGTTGCATTATCCCCTTGTCTAGTTTTCGGGTTATTAATATTCATTCCAAAATTAGCACGATAAGATTTTATAAAGACGGTATCCTGATAGAGATTAAGCGAGTATGTCTTTCTATTTATTACTATATTTACATTATCTAATTTAGTAAAACCTTTTAACTTCATTGCTTTTGAAAGAGGAATTTCCCGTAAATTGAGGATGACACCATACAAGATACAACCTAAAATAAATAAGATTATACCTCCGCTAAAAAAGAGAATGTTTCTTATCAAATTCGGATTCAGATAAGATGAGATACGTTTAAATTTAATTTTAGGTAATTGTGAACCGATATTTTTCATCAATTATTAAGCTAAATATAAGAGTTCAAAAGTCAAAATTACTTTTGTTATAACAAGAATTTAATCAAAAAATAGTTAATTTTTAAGTGAATTATTTAAGGGATAGGAAACAATTTGTTTATATTATTCCTATTTGTTTCACTTTATCTCCACAAACCGGAATAAAAGCGGTGGGGAAAGTAATGCCAGGTGTTGTGAGTAGGGATGAAGTAATTTTGAGGAGGATTTGTTCACATACTTTCTTATATTTCAATACAGATAAAGGCTCTTATAATAATATAGACAAATTTCAACAAGCTTTCACACCGTTTTATTCTTCGGAACAAGACTCATCAGATGCAGCTTCAATAGATAATATTATCCGGATAAATTTTCAGAATCAAACTTCCATAATTTCTTTTTCTTTATGTTCTAAAATCTCATCTATTTTACTTATGTGCTCATTTGTTAATTTCTGAATATTATCTTCCGCATCTTTTAATTGATCTTCCGAAATTTTCTTTTCCTTGATCACCGTGGTCTCGGATTCCTCAAGCTTGCCCGAAATCTTGACGATCTTGCTCTCCATCTCTTCCTTCAGGGCCTGCAAGGCGGCCAAATCGCCGCTGATCCTGGCGATCTCGGAAATTTGCGATTTGATCTCGCCTTCGGCGGCGGCGAGTTTTTTCTCGGCGCCTTCGGCGCGCGCGGTGTATTCGCACCCAGCATAAAAATCAACACACTTCAATTATCGGACATCTGTTGAATGAGGGGTTTCGTAAACCCCTCAATGATGGGTTTACGAAACCCCTCATGTCATATAAAATACAGGAGAGTATGGAACTTTGGC
>CBFDUR010000288.1:0-3772 GCA_965613005.1 uncultured Ignavibacteriales bacterium | reverse complement strand
TTATCTAAATACTTACCAACATATAAAGCTATAATAATTGGAAAAGCAACTAAAGCGGAAACTCTAGTAAACATAATTATTCCTGGTCTCCATCCAGAAAATTTATTATTTTTGTCTTCCATAAAAATAAAAAAATATTATGAGCAACAAACCCAAAGTAGTACTCGCCTTTAGTGGCGGACTAGACACCTCATATTGTGTCAAATACCTCAGCATAGAAAAAGGGCTGGAAGTACACTCGGCCATTGTAGACACAGGAGGTTTTTCAGCAGAAGAACTGGCCGATATAGAACAAAGAGCCTTTGCGCTCGGAGTAGCCAGCCATAAAACCTTGGATGAGGTGAAAAAATACTATCTTTAATTTACCGGAGGAATGGCAAAACATCGACATCTTAATTAATAATGCCGGTCATATTTGAACCGGCATGAAAAATTGAGATTTGCTAATCAGGCAAACAAACTAACATCTCCGGCGCCTTCTCTTAAAATTTCAGGTTCCTTCTCACTCAAATCAATCACACTGGAAAGATTCCCAGTCAAATTGCCGGAAGACAACATAAGATCCACCATAATATTAAAAATGTTTTTTATTTCGATCGGATCGTATAAAATTTTACCTTTTCTATTAGTCGTACTCGTACTTATTATTGGATTACCGAGTTCCTCGACTAATTTAATAGTTACCATATTATTTGGTACCCTTATACCAACTGTTCTCCTTTTACTCCATAGTTTTTTTGGTATTTCCTTTGCTGCAGGTAATATAAAAGTATAAGGACCGGGCAGTAAATGTTTCATTGTTCTATAAGCATAATCGGAAATTTTTGCATATTTCGAAATGTCTTTTAAACTGGAGCAAATAAAGCTGAATAATTTATCGCTGGAATCGTTTTTAATCTCAAAAATTCTTTCAAGTGCTTTCCTATTATAGATATCGCATCCTATTCCGTAAACAGTATCGGTAGGATAAATTATAACTCCACCATTTCTAAGGACATCAACTGCTTTGTTGATAAACCTTTGCTGTGGGTTTTCAGGATGAAGTTCGTAGAATTCCATAGGTAACTCCTTTCTTTTAACTGATTGCTTAGTAAATTATTTCAAAGTTAAGTAAAGGTAGATCTGTCAGCATTTTTATATATAGAAAATTTATATTTAAACTATAAGATAAAAGGTAATTTGAAATAATCAATATATTAATAACAGTATTAACAAAAAGCACAATTTAAAATTAAAAATTAATTTTTTGATGAAAATATTATTATATTACTATTTAAAATTTAAATTTTAGGGTAAAGAAACTAGGAGATACCGATGTCAAGAAGATGCCAAATAACCGGTGTTGGACCAATGGTTGGAAATAATGTGTCTCACGCACATAACCGTTCAAAGCGCAGATTTTTACCGAATTTGCAGAAGAAAAGAATTTGGATTCAAGAGTTAAATCGTTTCGTTACATTAAAACTATCTACTAGTGCTTTGAGAACTATCTCGAAGAAAGGAACGGCAGATATCGCTAAAATGATAAGAACCAAACAATTAAAAGTTAGATAAAAATTTTTATTTTTTAAAAGGAAAGGGAAGTCAATCGGCTTCCCTTTTTTTATAAAGTATAAGATAGAATTATTCCCGGACAACCCAAACTTTAACCTTAGCAGTTATATTAGGATGTACTTTAATACTAACTCCATAAATACCTAACGATTTGATGGGTTCATCAATTTCAATTTTTCTCTTATCAAGATGATAATTTTTAGCTTCTAATGCGTCCACAATCATTTGAGAAGTTACGGAGCCGAAGATCTTATCTTCTTCGCCTACTTGAACTGGTATAGTGACGGAAATTTTCTCAAGTTCGGCGGCAAGAGATTCGGCATTTCGCATATCCAATTCTCGTTTTTTAACAAGAATTTTTTTCTCTGCCTCTAAAGTACGTACATTTCCTTCCAAAGCAGCATAAGCTATTTTTCTAGGGATCAAAAAATTTCTTGCATAACCGTTATTAACTTGGATTACATCTCCAACTTGTCCAAGACTTTCAAAATTTTGTCTTAGTATAACTTTCATTTAATTTCTCCTGCTTGAAACTATCGAACAGTATCGGAAACATATGGCAAAAGAGCCATGTGTCTAGCTCTCTTAATAGCTTTCGACAATTGTCGTTGATATTTTGCACAAGTGCCGGTAATCCTTTTAGGGATTATTTTCCCCTGTTCGGTAATATATTTTTGTAATAATTTAACATCTTTATAGTCTATATATTTAATATTATTTTGAGTAAATCTACAGACTTTTTTTGCTTTAATTTCTTTTCTCATAACACGTCCTATTTATTTAACAAATCGGATTCTTCATTAGACAAGAACTTATCGAAAGAATCTTCGGTGTAATCCACACTATCATTTTTATTGTCTAAGATTTCGGAATTTTCATTCCGGTGATCAGTGCCGTGGTCAGATTCATTCAATTTACCTCTTTTGTGCAGGAACTGGATTCTTCGGGCTTTAATTTCAACAATACTTCTATTATGTCCTTCTTCAGATTTCCAGCTTCTGCTTTGTAACTCACCATCTACTAAAACAGCGGAACCTTTTTTTAATCTATCGCGGCAGCTTTCTGCCAATTTATTCCATGCAACAATGCCCACATAACAAACATCTTCCTGCCATCGATTAGAGCTGTCTTTATATTTTCTATTCGAGGCAATAGAAAAATTGACAACAGGAGTGTTATTTGAAGTTTCCCGGAAAACCGGATCTTTTGTAAGATTTCCGGAAATAATTACATAGTTAATTTCGGGCATTTTAAAGTCAGCCATGGTTTATCCTCCATACTTATCTTAGAATATTTATTATTATTCACTATCTTTTGTATCGTCTTTATCTTTTGTATCGTCTTTGCTATCATCAATGACCGGTTTACTTTTCGTTATAGTACTCTCCGCTTTGCTTTTGCTCTCATCAATTGCAGCGGTTTTACGTCCTTCGAAAAATTCAACGGCATTTTTATCAAGTATAATATTAAGATATCTTATTATATGCTCATCAAGACTATATACTCTTTCGAGTTTAACAATAATAGTAGGTGGAGCATTAAATCTAAAAATGACATAATAACCGATCTTATTTTTTTTGATCATATATGCCAGTCTTTTTCTTCCCCAATTTTCGATATCTCTGATTTCGCCGCCGTTGTTTGTAATTAATTCTTTTATGCGTGAAATCACCGATTCAATTTGCTCGTCATCCAGTGCAGCATTCATAATAACAGCACTTTCATATATATTAGTTTTCATTCTATCTTTCACCTCCCTTCGGTCTTTTGGAGGTTCTCCAAAAAGAAATTTTAATTGCCGTTCTAAGGAGCAAGGCGACGAAGAATCTTCCATTTTTCTTATAAAGGAAACTCTTCACTTTCCGCTTGAGTCGGACATGCAGTTCAGAATGACAATTTCTTTCTTATTGGTTAACCTCAGGGATTAATAAATAATATTTAATTTTAAACAGCAATAAATTTATTTAATTAAAGGCGCAATTACAAGTGAAACTACAGCCATTAATTTAATTAAAATATTCAAAGAAGGACCGGAAGTATCCTTAAACGGATCTCCGACAGTATCACCGACAACTGCAGCTTTATGTGGGTCAGAACCTTTTATATAAAGTGCACCGTTTATTTCAATACCTTCTTCGAAAGTTTTCTTTGCATTATCCCACGCACCTCCGGCATTTGATTGGAATATAGCCATTAGAACGCCGGTAGTTGTAACACC
>CBFDUR010000287.1:0-3792 GCA_965613005.1 uncultured Ignavibacteriales bacterium | reverse complement strand
GAGCACAGATGGAAAATACCTTTATTGGGGAGCTTTTACCAACGGTGTTTCTAATATTTATAGAAAAAATATGAATAATCCACTTTCAAGCTCAGTGCCCCTCAGTAATACTTTGAGCGGACTTTTTAAGCCTGTTTACTTGAATAAAGATTCGCTTTTTGCATTCGAATTTACTTCAGACGGTTTTGTACCCGTAATTATTCCAAACAAACCTGCTGAATATTTACCTGCTATCCATTATTTAGGAGAAGAAATAATTCAAAAGAATCCTATAGTTACTCACTGGTCTGTAACTTCATCTAAAGTTAAAAGTTTCAAAGTAAATATGACAAAACAAAAAACTTATAACTCATTGGATAATTTAGATATATTGACAATTGTCCCGGTTATCAGTGGTTTTAAGGATCAAAAGGTATTTGGAATATATACCCATATTTCCGATCCGCTAATAATAAATGATATAAAATTAGAATTTGGTGTATCGCTGTTTAATAAAAACTCTCGAGCGCCCAGATTTCATTTCAGAGGGAAATATTCTTATAAAAGAAGTTATAATATCGGGATTGATTATAATGCACCGAATTTTTATGATTTGTTTGATAAACGTAAACTCGGGATGATAGGAACCGAATTAAGTTTAGGGAATATTCATTACTGGATTTACGATAATCCTTTAAAGGTTAAGCAAACCACGGAATTTGATTGGTACACCGGAATTAAATATTTTAATGATAATATGTTGAAAATAACTGTGCCGGATTTTTGGGTAGCGCAAACATCATTAAATTCCCGGAATCTCCGCAGAAGTATAGGAAGTATTGATTTTGAATATGGAAACAATTTTACTTTAACTTGGATGAATTTTGGCTCTCAAAATAGAAAGCCGGTTATTGCAGGACAACTATTTGGCGAGTGGGATAATTATTCGACATGGCTTTTCCCACATAATATTTTTCACTTCAAATTGGCGGGGGGATATAGTTGGAATACCGAAAAATTAATACAAGCGAAATTCTACTTCGGCGGTTTTGGAAACAGATTAATAGATGATTCAGAAGTTAAACAATACCGGAAAGTGTTTCGTTTCCCCGGTATTCCTATGTATAGCCTTGATGCAACTCGGTTTGGTAAAATAATGCTTGAAGATGAATTACCTCCTGTACGATTTGGCAATGCAGCTATCGGAGAACATTATTTAAGCCATTTTAACATTTCATTATATTCCGAGGGCCTTCTTCTTTTTTCAAATCAATATCCAAGATGGATAGATACCGGGGCGCAAATAAATTTTGTCTTCAGGCATTGGTTTAATCTCGAATCAACTTTATCGGCTGGAATTGCAAAAACATGGTATGGCAATAATAGTTCTTGGGAATGGTTTATTTCGTATAAATTATTAAAATAATGATTGTTAATTTATGATGAAATAAAAGGGGATTTCATTTTTTTTATTACTTAATAGTCATATTATGCTAAAATTCAGAACTCATCCCTCACTATTCTCTTCTTTTAGCAAAAGAATGGGAACCGGAAGTTGAGTTTTTGTTCAATAAGACAAATTTTGCTAACATGAGTTAATAAGTAACTCATTATTATGCAAGAGCTTATTTCAAATAGTTATTACCGTAGAAGCTGTTCTCAGTTAAATGCAAAACGGGGATAACTAAATAAAGTTGTCCAAAAAGTAATTTTTTCTTAAAATACATGAAATATCCGAAATTTATCCGGTATATGATAATTATAAATGAGTCTATTTTAAAAAGCTTATTAGGCTCATTCCGAAAGAGTGAAATGACCGAAGAATCTTTTATTTTACAATGGGTTAGAGATTTCTCACGGAGTTTACACCGGACAAAGTGAGTGTACTCAGGATAACACACTAGTACTTTTTGGGGTAGATTCATAAAAAAAAATAATTTTCCTCAATTTTTATTAAGTTTAAGTGAAAAAATTATATTATATTTAATAATCCATTAATTGCAAGTATTAATACTTTGTCAAAACTTTCGGCAAATATTATTGATAGGATTTTACCCGATTATTTTAATAATACTCAACTAGAAGAATTTAATAAGGTAATTTCTAAAACTTTGCCCCCGCATTCTATAATCAAGTTATCGGATAATTTAACAATCAAAGAACAACTTGATTTAGATTTACTACTTTCGAATGACTACTCGCAATACATTGATTTATTAATAACCTTCACTTTAAAAAATTTAGAATTTTCTAAGTCAGTTGAATTTCTACTTTTACTCGGCGATAATTCGATAACACAAGGGGAGTTAACCACAGCTTCCAGAATTTACAACCATACCCTATCGATAGTAAATCACAATAGTAACTTGGAAAACATTTCAGCATATTGTCATCTATCGTTGGGCGAAATTTCAAGCCGTGAAGCAAATTGGAATGAAGCAATTAGTTACATAAAAACTGCGCAGAAATTATTTAATAAACACAAAGACTTAAAAGGAAGTGCTAAGTGTAGTAATTTATTAGGTACAATTTACGGAGATAGAGGTAATTTAAGAAAAGCCAAAATAAATTTTGAGAATAGCTTGTCTCTTCTAGAACCTAAAACCGATACCTCTTTAATCGGTATGCTGGAAGTAAATCTGGGAATTATATACAATATACAAGGCAACTATGATGAAGCTTTATCTTATTATCAAAGAGCTTTGATTAAATACGAACAGTTGCGGGATCAGAAAAGAATATCCGAAATCAAACATAATTTAGGGATGCTTTATCTGCAGAAAGGTGAATACGACAAAGCAATTATTGAATTTGATTCCAGTATCCGGATCGCGTTGGAAATAGGTAACTTACCTACTTTATCCCTCTCCTATTTAAATAAAGCATATATATATTCTCAAATAAACGATTTTGATTTATCAGCAGCATTTGCCGAAAAATCAATGGAGATATGTTTCAGTTTAAATGACCGATTATCTATCGCAGATCTTTATAAGATAAAAGGTATTATCGAACAACATAAGAAGAATTATCTGATCTCTGAGAATTATTTCTTAACGAGTATTAGAATCAACGAGGAATTAGAAAATATAATGAATGCTGAAAAAGAAAAGCTGAAAACAATGAACCTTGCCAATTAGCAGGCCACTGAAAGGATGCAGCTGCAGCAAGCGTCAACAACAGCAAATACCACATCAAATATATATAGTATTCACGCTGTGATTTGAGAGATGCTCGGTTGGCAGACTGATATAGCCCAGGATATTCTGATTCTGAGATTTTCAATCTGTTCATGTGTATTGTCTGACGGCAGCCACAACACTTGCGCTATTCCAGCCAATCATTTCGCATATCGAGGCATCGGAAACTACCTTTGGTACACGCTCTTGCCCCCAAGGTTTTACGCCAATGATAGTTTTCCCCATGCGCTTCGCCTCAGATATTTCGTAGTCAATCCATTCGCTATGCGCGGCATACATACCTCCTAAGATAACTACGACCTTGGCGGGACTAATCTGTCGTGTCATTCCCACCGATAACCCTTTCGAAGATTTGTCCTCCAACGCATTGTCACTCGGTACGCTGCAGTTTTTCCATGAAAAATTCGCAGCATCATCGAACCATCCAACCACAGTTTCATAGTGATTATTATAACTCCAAGCGTGACTTATAAATATCATCCTTGATGTAAGAAGCGGCATATTGTCCTCGCGATACGATTTCTGTGAGGTTTATTGTTGCTGTTACTATAAACCCTTATAACAGAAAAGCTTATCAGAACGAAAAACTCCAGAGTTTTTTTGAAAAGTTTTA
>CBFDUR010000286.1:0-3792 GCA_965613005.1 uncultured Ignavibacteriales bacterium | reverse complement strand
TCATTACAGGTAAATCCGAATCACTTCCCATTATTATTCCAACTAACGGTTGAATTTCCATAATTACTCCTTTTTTCAGTAATAATAAATATTTTTTCTTGGGAAACAGCTTCGATTTTTTTAATCTTCACAATACGGATATGTGAAAATTATCTTATAGAATTTACTTCCAGTCATAATGATACCATCATTTCCACATTCCTCGCCTGAGATAGTGTTGACTCCAAATCATTTCCCAAAATCGTTATATGCCCCATTTTCCTCCCTATTCTGGAAACCGCTTTGCCATAAACATGAAGATGAACATCATCATTTTTTAAGGCCTGATTATAATTATCAACAGTACAGTTACCGTTTTCTTTTCCTAGTAAATTAATCATTACCGCATACGGCATTACCATACTGGTCGAACCTAAAGGCAAATTTAGTACTGAACGTATATGGTTTTCGAACTGCGATGTTACACATGCTTCAATTGTATAATGACCTGAATTATGAGGTCTCGGTGCCATTTCATTAAGTAAAATTTCCCCTTCTTTTGTTAAAAATAATTCCACACCGAACAATCCAAATCCCGCCACCGCCTTCACAGACTCAATAGCAATATCTTCAGCTTGACGTTTAATACCTGATTCTATTTGCGCGGGTGCAATAACAGTATGACAAATATGATTTTTTTGAATTGTTTCAACAACAGGATATGTTTTAATTTCTTTATTGGTTCTAACTACCATAATTGCTAATTCTTTATTGAAGTTTATAAACTCCTCGGTGAAAAGTTCATTATGCCTGGATTTCAATATATTACTCCCCTCTATAAAAGTTTTTTCGTTAGTTACTTTAGCGTTTCCATAGCCATCATAACCCATCTTACGGGATTTTAAAATAAAACTCTTCCCTAATATTTTTGATAACATCGAGTATGAACTTTCTTTATCTACAGTCGTAAATTTTGCGGTTGGGATTCCAACTTTTGCGAAGCTTTCTTTCTGGGTAAGTTTGTCTTGAATCAATGATATATTTTTAGAAGATGGGAGTACTGTTTTCCCTTTCTTTTCAATATAAGCCAAATATTTATAATCTATGAATTCATTTTCCAGAGTTATGATATCGGAACATTCTATGAATTTATTCAAAACCCGTTTATTATCTACCCAACCTACAAATTCATTATGAGTTAATCGCCCTGCGGGTGAATCTTTTTCCTTTTCTATAATTGCCACATCAAAACCAAGTTTGTAAGCTTGATAAGCAGACATTCTGGCTAACTGTCCCCCGCCAAGTATGCCGATACACAGTGGTTCATTTAAATTACTTACTTTTTCAATATTCATCTTTTGCCTTAATAATTTCTCCAATCTATATTTTTTATTACACTCCCGTCATCTCTCAAAAGAACAGCTCTATCTAAATCAGTACGGAATATTTTAGAATTTATTGACTTTAATTCATTTATTACGAAAGTTGAAGGATGATGGAATTTATTTTGCAGACCAACACTTATCAAACTGTATTTTGGTGTTACTGCTTTTAAAAATTCATATTCAGAACTGGAATTACTTCCGTGATGTGAAACTTTGAGTACATCGACGTTTAAAAATCCTTTGTAGTAATTCCGATAATATCTCTCCGCTTTTTTCCCCATATCCCCTAAAAAAAGATATGAATCATTACCGTAAACTATTTTTAGAAACCCGCTATTATTATTCGTAGATAATTTATTAAAATACTTTTTGTCAATATCGTTCATTATGTAAAGCCGGACATTCCCGATTTTTAATATTTCTTTTTTATAATAAGAAAATGGGACGTTATTTTTTGTTAAATATTTTTCAAATTTAATATCTTTTTTCAATGAGGAATCGATTTTCGGTTTAAATATTTGCCTGATTCTTCCATTATGTATCAAAGAAATAAAGCCGCCGTAATGGTCTGCGTCAATATGAGAAACAAATCCATAATCAATTTTATTGATGCTTAGATAATCTAATAACGGTAAAATTACACGTTCACCGTTATCAAATGAAGCCGTTGCGTTTCCGGCATCAATTAAAGCGGTTTTCCCATTCGGAAATTTAATCAAAAAAGCATCGCCCTGCCCTACATCTATCATTAATACATTCAATGATTTATCGGGCAGTAATTGTGCGTCGTCAAAAGACATAAACAACATTAAATTACTAATTGTAAGAGCAAATAATAAAATTTTGGCTTTTTTAGAATTGAATCTTTGATAAAAGTAAAAGAAGATAACTATCAATAAATAATAGATAATTGCATCAATCACCGTAAAATGCCTAATCCATAAAAAGGCATACTTAAAGTTTCCGGATATTTTAACTATTTCAAATAATAGATTTCCGAACAAATTATTAGCCGATGCATAATATGATGCTATTAAAGGAAAAAACGGATTAATTACAAGCGTAAAAATTGCTGTCCCAACTATAAACCCGATTAAAGGAACAACTAATATATTAGCAAACAGTGCGATAATTGAAAGTTTACCGAAATAAATTAGAGTAAACGGTAAAGTACCGATCTGCGCGCTTAATGAAACTGCTATAATTAATAAAGTATATATTACAAATTTGTTACTTATACCGGATGATTGTATTTTCTTTGCGAGAACTTGGTAAATAGCTGCTATTGATAATACTGCAGTAAAAGATAATTGAAAACCCGGATTAAATAATTCCGCCGGTTTAATCAACAAAATAATCAGCGCGGCAAGAGCCAACGAATTATATAAATTCGTACTGCGATTTGTTAATAATGCGAATATTATTATCATCGCCATCAATGTGGCTCTAAATACCGACGCAGGCACACCGGTAATGAACATAAACATTAGCAAACCCACAGCGGTTATTATAGAACGTATATAAATATTGAACCTTCCAAAAATCAAGAGAAAAATCAAAATAATATAACCGACATGTAATCCGGATACAGCCAGTACATGGACAACACCTGAATTAATAAATTCGGATTTTGTCTCGACACTTATTTCACTTCTATCAGCTAATAATAATCCTTTTAATAAACCTGCTGTTTTTGGTTCTTGAAGCAAATTAATATTTTTATAAACGTATTTCCTAATCGAAAAAATTTTACCGGATAAAAAGGATTTGTTTCTACCGCTAATCTTAAAATCTTCGAGCCGATATATTCTTAAAACACCGCTTATCCCTTTCGAATGCAGATAATTATTATAGTCGAATTCACCGGGGTTTCTTTTTTCTCGTCCTCTTCTATATGTACCACTCAAATAAACGGAATTTCCAGGAAATATATTTTCATAAACGGAATCAATTTGTTTCTGATTATCAAAATGGAGTTCACATAGAAGCTTAATTTTATATGGTAGAACTTTATTTTTAATAATTATAGAATCGGCGTTTAGTAAAAATTTAATCTTATTATTATGATTAAGCTCTATCTTTTCAATTTTACCGTAAACTTTAAACTTTTTTACTCTATACAAGTTTGACGGTAATAATACTTGTTGTCCCAGTTCCAGAGAAATTAAATAATTTCCGAGTATTATTACACAAAGGAAAATTAATACCGACACAATTAAACGAATTTTTTCAAATGTAAAGAAGCGAATCAGGGTTATAATAATTAGAACAGAAGATAAAAGTATTACAATAACAATTAAATGCGGTAATACAAAAACTTTTTGAAGTAAAATTCCAAAAATAAAAAGAATCGTTATTTTAATCGCCGGATAATTCTTCATTTACAAATATTTATAATTGAGGGTTTAATCTGTGTTAAATTTTTTAT
>CBFDUR010000285.1:0-3808 GCA_965613005.1 uncultured Ignavibacteriales bacterium | reverse complement strand
CCTGTTCTTCATACATTCTTCTTATACCGTCCCGGATAATCACGGCAATTTCGAATGCAAATGCAGGATCATAAGTTATTAAATTGGGAATTGTATAAGCCAAAAGATGACTATTTCCGTCTTGATGTTGTAAACCTTCACCGGCAAGAGTAGTTCTTCCAGCCGTACCGCCTATTAAAAATCCTTTTGCCTGGATATCTCCGGCAGCCCACATGAGGTCGCCTATCCGCTGAAATCCAAACATGGAATAGTAAACAAAAAACGGAATAATATTAATTCCATGGCTGGCATAAGCTGTGCCGGCAGCAATAAAAGAAGACATAGAACCTGCTTCCGTAATTCCTTCTTCCAGTATCTGTCCGTTAGTTGCCTCTTTATAATAAAGAAGGCTTTCTTTATCTACCGGTTCATACAATTGACCTACGTGCGAATAAATTCCGACTTGACGGAAAAGTGCTTCCATACCAAACGTTCTCGCTTCATCAGGAACAATAGGAACTATTAATTTACCAAGCTCTTTATCTTTTAAAAGTTTTGCAAGAATACGTACAAACACCATAGTAGTTGAAGCTTCCCTGCCTCCGGTACCTTTATAGAATTCCTCAAAGATATTTTCCGGCGGAGTTTTTAGAGGGCGTATACCCGTTTTACGAATTGGTAAATAGCCGCCCAATTGTTTTCTTCTCTCATGTAAATATTGTATTTCGCGGCTATCTTCGGCAGGTTTATAGAAGGGGGCATTTGCAACTTCTTCGTCTGAAATCGGTATCCCGAATCTAGTACGAAATTCTGCAAGCTCTTCCTCATTCAATTTTTTCTGCTGATGCGTAATATTTTTTCCTTCTCCAGCTTCACCGAGACCGTAACCTTTTATTGTTTTAGCCAGAATTACCGTCGGTGAACCGGTATGCTCTACGGCCGCTTTAAAAGCCGCGTAAACTTTTTCCGGGTCATGACCGCCCCTTCTCATACTTTTCAACTGTTCGTCCGAGAGGTTTTCAACCATTTTCAAAAGCTCTTCGTCCACACCGAATAAATGTTCCCGGATATACCGTCCGGTTTCTACCGAATATTTTTGATATTGTCCGTCAACTATTTCACCAAGTCTCTTAACCAGCTTACCGTTTTTATCATTAGCAAGCAAAGGGTCCCAATCGCTACCCCAAATAACTTTTATCACGTTCCAGCCTGTTCCACGGAAGATAGCCTCCAGCTCCTGTATAATTTTTCCGTTGCCTCGCACGGGACCGTCTAATCTTTGGAGATTACAATTAATAACAAAAATCAAATTATCTAATTTTTCTCTCGAGGCGAGAGTGATTGCCCCCAAAGTTTCGGGTTCGTCTGTTTCTCCGTCACCCAAAAAAGCCCAAACTTTATGGCCGTTGGGTTTTTTCAAGCCGCGGTCTTCCAAATATCTATTGAACCGTGCCATATAAATAGACATAATAGGACCGAGTCCCATTGAGACAGTAGGAAATTCCCAAAAATTACGCATCAGCCATGGATGCGTATAAGAAGGCAAACCGCCTCCCGGTTTAAGTTCCCTTCTAAAATTCTCCAACTGTTCAATAGATAATCTTCCTTCAAGAAAAGCTCTTGCATAAATTCCCGGCGAAGCATGTCCTTGAAAAAAGACGTAATCTCCGTCATAATCTTCACCTCTTCCCCTGAAAAAATGATTAAATCCTATTTCATAAAGAGTTGCTGCAGATGCAAAGGTAGAAATATGACCGCCGATACCGTTTTCCAACTTATTGGCTTTAACTACCATTGCCATTGCATTCCAACGTATAAGACTTTTTATTCTTCTTTCGGTTGCTCTGTCGCCTGGAAACGGAAGTTGATTTTCCCGGGGTATTGTATTTATGTATGGCGTATTTGCTGAAAACGGAATTTGAACGCCTGCTTTCTGCGCTCTTATTTGAAGTTCCTGAAGGATTTCCTTTACTCTTTCGGGTCCGCTGTGTTCTAATACATAATCTAATGAGGACAGCCATTCTTTGGTTTCTATTTCATTAAATTCTTGATTTTTTGATTTATCATTGCTCATCTCAAATTTCCTCTTTCAATTTGTATGTATACTGTAATTTTGATATCGTTAGCATTATAATTAAAAACTATATAAACGAAAAAAAAGAATACCCTTTTATCGGAAATGAGTTCTTTTTAAATTGCTGGTGAATAGTCAAATGCAAAATTGAATTGGTAAGATAATTTATTTGGTAAAGAAACTCAAGGAACTATCATGCTTACCGACGGCTTGCGTGATTTAGGGATATATTTGTATTATGCTTATCTAAAAAGATCATTTTTAAGTTTTTAAATTGTGAATGGAAACAAAAAGTAAAGCTTTTTCGTAAAACTATTTTTATTGCCGTTAAAATGTTACTTTCATTATTGACGAAATTTTTAATTTTTAAACAACTTTTATTATATAGCTCACATCATTTAACTTTATAGAAGACTAATTTATATTTTATTATATTTTAGGCAATTTTATCGGTAAACTTAATTTTGAACTATAATGTTCAGACTTATTCGATTTTAGATATAAGCATTTGAAACAGGTTTGTTTGTAAATAAGGCTTTTTACGGTTTTACTATAATTTTTTAATAATATTCAAATTAAAAAGGATTACTATGTTGGCATATATAATCTGGAATGTTGCGCCTGATATTCTTCATATTGGTTTCATAACCATCAGATGGTACGGCATTTTATTTGCATGCGCACTAGGTTTCGGATATGTAATTTTAATGAAAATTTACAAATCCGAAGGTAAAAATGAAGAAGACTTGGATCATTTAGCTCTTTATCTTATTGTTGGAATAGTAGTAGGAGCAAGATTGGGACACGTTATATTTTATCAACCCGATTACTATTATGCTCATCCATTGCAAATTTTAGAAATCTGGCATGGCGGTGCAATTGGAATATTAATTGCCCTTTATTATTATTGCAAGAAGTATAAACAAAATATGCTGTGGATATTGGACCGATTGGTAATAGTAACGGCGCTGGGCGGTTCATTAATTAGGATCGGTAATCTTTTTAATTCGGAGATACTGGGCATTCCCAGTAAACTTCCTTGGGCTTTTATCTTCGAAAGAGTAGATAATATCCCAAGACATCCCGTGCAGTTATATGAGTCGTTGTCTTATTTTATTATATTCCTCTGGCTCCTGCACCTGTACAAAAGGAAAAAAGTAATGCTGGTAAACGGATATCTTTTCGGTCTCTTTTTAACTTCAATCTTTTCGGTTCGATTTCTTTTAGAATATGTTAAAGTAAGACAAGCGGATTTCGGAAATGGATTTTTTCTCTCGATGGGACAAATGTTAAGCATTCCTTTTATCCTCTTCGGAATTTATTTTATAATAAGGAGCATCAAAAAAGCCAAACACATTACCGCTGCTCGTCAATAAATTTTCAATGGAAATATTTATTGATAAGATGCGTCTAAAAAGGTCATTATCAGGTTTTCAAAATATGAATACCAACAAAGCTCGAAGCTTTTTCACAGGAAAAATTTACATAAAATAATTAAACGGACCGGACTAACATCAAAATAAAAAATTTTGTACCGCCACATTTTTTTTAACTTGTTCATGAAGAAAAATTTACGAATTGAAACCGTAGCTTTTACTTGAAATGGGAACCAAAATGGCAGAACTTACCGCAAAAAATAGTTGGTTCGTTTAAGTTATACAGTGATGAGAATGTACATCAATTGGAACAACAATTAGTCAATTTTTTAAAAAAAAAGAGGCGGGTTCATTTTTGATGGTTAAAATAGAATCAAAA